>JAYVBO010000616.1:0-5581 GCA_043750435.1 Betaproteobacteria bacterium
GCGTGGGCTGACACTCGCCGACTTCGAGTGCAGCACGTTCTACAGCGATTCCACCAACGACCTGCCGCTGCTTGAGCACGTCAGCAAGCCCGTTGCCACCAACCCCGGCCCCGCCCTCGAGCGCATTGCGCAAGACCGCGGCTGGCCTGTTCTGAAGCTGTTCGCATGATCAAAACCTTCATCAACCGTTTGCTGGGCAAGGGCGCTGCTGCCGATGCCGCTGCGGCCGTTCCCGCTGAAATCGCAATCCCATTGGGCCAGCGCGTCGAAATCCCGGCCTCTGAGCACCGCATCGACCCGAGCCTGCTGGACGCCAATGCCGTGCGCGTGGTCAAGACGCTGAAAGACGCGGGCTTCCAGGCCTACATCGTCGGCGGTGCGGTGCGCGACCTGCTCGTTGGCATGCGCCCGAAAGACTTCGACGTGGCCACCGACGCCACGCCCGAAGAGATCAAGGCGCAGTTCCGCCGCGCCTTCATCATCGGCCGGCGCTTCCGCCTGGTCCACGTGGTCTTCGGCCGAGGCCGCGAACACGAGACCATCGAGGTCAGCACCTTCCGCGCCTACCTGGACGCGGCGGCGGCCGACGCGGCCCCGGCCAATGAGAAAGACCTGGCCAAGCCCGCCCGGGGCGGCAAGGGTGACAGCGCCGACAAGAAGCATGTCGTCGACGCCAGCGGTCGCGTGCTGCGCGACAACGTCTGGGGCCCGCAGGTCGAAGACGCGGCGCGCCGCGACTTCACCATCAACGCGATGTACTACGACCCGACCACGCAAATCGTCGTTGATTACCACGGCGGCCTGGCCGATTCACGCGCCCGTTTGCTGCGCATGATCGGCGACCCGCCCACGCGCTACCGCGAAGACCCAGTGCGCATCATCCGCGTGGTGCGCTTCGCGGCCAAGCTGGATTTTGCGCTGGAGCCGGCCACGCTCAAGCCCATCAACAAGGCCACCCCGCTGCTGGCCAATGTGCCCATCTCGCGCCTGTTCGACGAGATGGTCAAGCTGATGCAGACCGGTCACGCCATTGCCAGCATCGAGCAGATGCGCAAGTTCGGCCTGATCGGCGGCAAGCTGGGCATCTTCCCGGTGCTGGACGCCGCGTTGGCCCCGGCCACGCCCAACCCGGCGCGTGAGAAGTTCGTCCGCCTGGCGCTGGAAGACACCGACCGCCGCGTCAACGAAGGCCGCGCCGTGGCGCCCAGCTTCATGCTGGCCTGCATGCTGTGGCACGACGTGCAAGAGCGCTGGAGCGCGCTGAAGGCCGGCGGCGAAGCACCTTTCCCGGCGCTGCAACAGGCGGTGGACGCGGTCTTCGACGCGCGCATCGGCGACATCTCGGGCCGCGGCAAATTGGCCGCCGACATGCGCGAAATCTGGCTGATGCAGCCGCGCTTCGAGCGCCGCACCGTCAGCGCCGCCACCTCGCTGCTGGCCCAGGCCCGCTTCCGTGCCGGCTACGATTTCTTGCGCCTTCGCGCCGACTGTGGCGAAGTGACGGTGGACCTGGCCGACTGGTGGGAAGACCTGCACCTGGGCAATGACGAAGAGCGCGAAGCCATGCTGCTGGACTTGCGTCCGCTGCCCGGCGCCAAAGGCAAGCGCGTGGTGGCTGGCGCGCCGGCCAAGGTCGGCGCTGAAGCGGCGCCTGACGCTGAAGCTGACGCCGACGGCGACGATGAAGACGAGGCGGCCGATGGCGCCCGCGCGCAGGCTGCCGAAGGCGATGCGGCAGCGCCGCGCAAGCGCCGCCGGCGCCGTCGCAAGCCGGCCGGTTCGGGTGGCGGCGAGGGCGCAGGCCCAGCCCCCTGATGCCGCCGGAACGGGTCTTCGTCGGGCTGGGCGCCAACCTTGGACAGGCTGCTAGCACGCTGCGGCAGGCCATCGAAGACATCGGTCGCTTGCCCATGACGCAGCTCGTCGCCACGTCCTCGTTTTACGTCTCGGCGCCGGTTGATGCCACGGGCCCGGAGTACACCAACGCGGTAGTTGAGATCCGCACCGACCTGCCGCCTGCGGCCTTGCTGCAGGCGCTGCACGGCATCGAAGCCGAACACGGCCGCCTGCGGCCCTACCGCAACGCCCCCCGCACGCTGGACCTGGACCTGTTGCTCTACGGGCAGCGCGTCAGCGACGACCCGGCCGCGACGCTGCCGCACCCGCGCCTGCACCAGCGGGCTTTCGTGCTGCAGCCCTTGCTGGAAGTGGCGCCTGGCCTGGTCCACCCGCTGCTCGGCCCGCTGGCTGGCTTTGCGGCCAGCGTGGCGCACCAGGCCATCAGGCACTGAAGGCCCGCCTAGAATCCGGTCGTGACACGCCGATGGCGTATCGGTGACAGGGATCGGAGTGACCATGGTGTTCGGCAAGCTGCTGCCGCGGGACGGTAATTTTTTCGAGTTGTTCAACCAGCACGGGCAGCACATCGCTGAAGGCGCGCGGGCCTTTCTGTCCATGGTTCAAAACTACGGAGACCCGGTGGAACGCGAGCGCTTTGCCACCCAGGTGGGGGCGTCGGAACGCGCGGCCGACAAGATCACCGCCGAAGTGCACCGCCTGCTGCACCGCACCTTCATCACGCCGCTGGACCGCGACCAGATCCACCGCCTGATCAACGCCATGGACGATGTCATCGACCTGCTGCAAGACAGCAGCGAAGTGATGTCGCTCTACGACTTGCAGCACCTGTCGGAAGACGTGGTACGCCTGTCCGAGATTTCGGTGCGCTGCTGCGAACGCGTGCAGCACGTGCTGACCTTGCTGCCGCGCTTGAAGGACGCGGAAGTGGCCGAGTCGGTGCTGAAAACCTGCGAGGAAATCGACAGGCTGGAATCGGACGCCGACCGCGTGATGCGCAGCGCCATGTCGGCGCTGTTCCGCGAAGAACCCGACACGCGCCAGCTGATCAAGCTGAAGGCGGTCTACGAACACCTGGAATCGATATCGGACCGTTGCGAAGACGTGGCCAATCTCGTCGAAGGCATCGTTCTCGAAAATTCCTGAGCCCGGCCAGCTTCCGGCTTTCGCTTCCCCATGCAGACCCTGCCTATCGCCCTGTGGGTGGTGATCACCCTTGTCGCCCTGGCCTTGCTGTTCGACTTCATGAACGGCTTCCACGACGCAGCGAATTCCATTGCCACCGTGGTCTCCACGGGCGTGCTCAAGCCCGGCCACGCGGTGGCCTTCGCGGCCTTCTTCAATGTGGTGGCCATCTTCCTGTTCCAGTTGAAAGTGGCCGCCACCATCGGCAAGGGCATCGTCGACCCGGGCGTCGTGGACCAGCATGTGATCTTCGGCGCGCTGGTGGGGGCCATCGTCTGGAACCTCGTCACCTGGCTGTACGGCATTCCATCGAGCAGTTCACACGCGCTGATCGGCGGCATCGTGGGCGCCACCATGGCCAAGGCTGGGGCCGGGCCGCTGGTGGCCTCGGGCCTGATCAAGACGGTGGCCTTCATCTTTGTCGCACCGGCGCTGGGTTTTCTGCTCGGCTCGCTGTTGATGGTGGCTGTGTCCTGGGTTTGCTTGCGTTGGTCACCGTCGCGCGTGGACCGGGTTTTCCGGCGCTTGCAACTGGTGTCGGCGGGCCTGTATTCGCTGGGCCACGGCGGCAACGACGCGCAGAAGACCATCGGCATCATCTGGCTGCTGCTGATCGCCGCCGGCTACAGCCAGGCCAGCGACAAGTTGCCGCCCGCGTGGGTCATCTGGAGTTGCTATTTGGCCATCGGCCTGGGCACCATGTTCGGCGGCTGGCGCATCGTCAAGACCATGGGCCAGCGCATCACCAAGCTCAAGCCTGTGGGGGGCTTTTGTGCTGAGACGGGCGGCGCCATCACGCTGTTCCTGGCTTCGGCCTTTGGCATCCCGGTGTCGACGACGCACACCATCACCGGCGCCATCTTTGGCGTGGGTTCGGTGCGCAACGCTTCAGCAGTGCGCTGGGGCTTGGCCGGCCACATCGTGATGGCCTGGATCGTCACCATCCCGGCCACCGCCGTCATGGCTGGCCTTTGCTACTGGATCAGCGGCTGGCTCTTCTGAGCGGGCGTCGCCGCCGCGGCCATCTCGGCCTGCCATTCGAAAAAGCGCTGGCCACTGAAAGCCACGGTGCTCAGCAGCACGGCTGCACCGACGAACAAGCCGGCCATTGCGGCCAGTACCGGCGCCCAGCCTGTGCTGCGAGCACCTTGCGTCGGGTTGTAGCGGGCATCCCACTTTTCGTCGGGCGTCAGCGCGATGACGATGCCGGCCAGCATGGCGATGGAAACCGACAGGCCCAGCAGTGGAATCAGCAAGGCAGCCAGCCCGTCGTCCTGCCCCAGATTGCGCATGCGCAGCACGCCGGCCAAGCCCACCAAGGTGGGCAGCGGGTACAGCCAGGCGCGGCGGTCGCGCAGGCCATGCAGGTAGAGCCGGTGCGCGCCCAGGCTGCCCAGCAGCAGGGCCAGCCATGCGGCGATGGTTTTGGATCGGTAGCGCGGTGGAAGGGGCATCGAAAGGCCCGTGGCGGGCGGTTGTGGACGCAGGCCACCGGAAGAATGCCCGGGGCGCCGTCGCCTTCAGTTTATAATGCTGGGTTCCCGACGCTGGCTTGTGGTGCCAACACCCAAGCGTATCTACGGCGTTACCGAGGCTGGCGGGTTCGTTCCGCTGGCCAATTTGCAAGCCCCCGAAAGCCAGCCCGGTGTGTCTCCCGCGGTGCGGCATCGAATACCGATACCAAGGACATCACATGGTCGTCATCCGTCTCGCCCGTGGCGGCGCCAAGAAGCGCCCCTTCTACAACATCGTCGTTGCCGATTCCCGTGAGCGCCGCGATGGCCGCTTGATCGAGCGCGTTGGTTTCTACAACCCCGTCGCCTCCGGTGCCGCCGAAGGCCTGCGCGTCGCAATGGACCGTGTCACCCACTGGTCCAGCGTTGGCGCCCAGATGTCGCCCACTGTGGCGCGCCTGGTTGACCAGGCCAAGAAGGCGGCCTGATCGCCAGTGGCGTGAGCGCAGCACCTTCACCCCCCAACCCGTCGGCCGATGCGGCGACGGCGATGCCTGAAGATGCTGTCGAGGTCGGCCGTATCCTGGGTGCCTGGGGCATCCAGGGTGGCCTGAAAGTCAAACCTTTCGCATCCGACCCGCAAGCGCTGTTTTCGTCCAAGCGCTGGTTCATCCAGCCCCCCGAAGGGCCACGGCCCGTCGGACTCAAACCCAGCGGCCCTCTGCCCACCTCGCTGCGCGTCATCAGCGCGCGCGAGCATGGCGAAGGCGTCGTTGCCACCGTGCACGACCTCAGCGACCGCAACGGCGCCGAGGCGCTGCGCGGCGCGCGCATCTTCGTGCCTCGTTCCAGCTTCCCGGCGCCCGAAGCCGGTGAGTTCTACTGGATAGATCTCATCGGCATGCAGGTCGCCACGCGCGAAGGCGTGGCCCTGGGCACCGTCATCGGATTGCTGGAAACCGGCCCGCACTGCGTTTTGCAAGTACAGGCGCAGGTGCAAGAAGCCAACGCCGAAGTGCCCGAGCGGCTGATTCCCTTTGTCGATGCCTACGTCGACAAGGTGGATGTGCCCACGCGGTGCATCA
>JAYVBO010000617.1:0-2383 GCA_043750435.1 Betaproteobacteria bacterium
GCCGCCTACTCGGGCGGCCAGAGCGACGACATGACGGTGGACTTCCTGCGTTCCGAAGAGTTGCGCGGCCAGCGCACCCAGCCGCTCGCCGAACACACGGTGCTGGCCATGTACTTCAACAACCGCGCTGCCGAGGCCTTGGCCGACGGGCAGACCAGCGAAACCTATGCCTGGACCCGCGAAGCGCTGCGCCAGGACCCGGCCTACCTGCCGGCCATCAACACCCTGGCCGTGGCCTATATGCACGACCAGCATCTGGACGAGGCCGAGGCCGCGCTGCGGCACGTCCTGACGCAGGAACCGCGCAGCCCCAGCACCCTGTCCAACCTGGCCTTGTTGCTGGAACGCCGCGGGCAGATGGCCGAAGCGCAAGAGGTGCGGCAGCGTCTGGCGCGCCTGCAGCCCGAAATGCCCTTCGCGCTCTTCGAGCAGGGCCAGCGCGCGCTCGCCAACGGCGACTACGTGATGGCCCGTGATCTGTTCCTGCGCGAACTGCGCCGCCAGCCCGACCAGCCTGACGTGCTCTTCGGTGCCGCGCTGGCCGAGTGGCGGCTGGGCGACAGCCAGCGCGCAGCCGGGCATCTGCAAGAAGCGCTGGCCAACAGCCACTCGCCCCGGGCGCGTGATTTGTACGCAGGCAAGCTGGCTTGGTTGCGCGATCAACCCAGGCCTTGAACCCGGCGCTGGCGGTTGAAGCCGCCGGCATGGCACAGTCGCGCCCCATGCAACAACCCGATTCCATCGCCACCGCGGCGCCTGCACCTGCAGGCACTCCGCCGCCTTCCCCGGCATCAGCCCCTGCGGTCAGCAAGGACAAGAAGCCTAATCCGCTGCTCGAAATCGGCATCACCATCGCCTTGCCGGCGCTGATCCTGACCAAGCTGAGCAGCGCCGACCGCCTGGGCACGGTCTACGCCCTGCTGCTGGCCCTGGCCTTCCCGCTGGTCTGGGGTTTGTGGGACGGTTTCAAGCGCCGCAAGATCAACTGGATGGCCGGCCTGGGCGTGGTCAGCACGCTGCTGACCGGCGCCATCGGCCTGCTCTCGCTGGACGCCAAATGGCTGGCCGTGAAAGAAGCGGCCGTGCCGGGGCTGATCGGCTTGGTAATACTGGGCAGCGCCTGGACGCGCACGCCGCTGATCCGCATGATGGTTTTCAACGCCTCGCTGTTCGACGTCGACCGCGTGCACCTGGCGCTGGCCGAACGGGGCAACACCGACGCCTTCGAGCGCCGCTTGCGAACTGGCACCGTGCTGCTGGCGGGCACGTTCTTCGTCTCGTCGGTGGCGAACTACGTGCTGTCGCGTTGGGTCGTGACTAGCGCAGCCGGCACGGCCGCCTTCAACCAGGAACTTGGGCAATTGACGGCGCTGAGCTACCCGGTCATCGCCGTGCCCTGCATGCTGATGATGATGGGCTTGATGTACTGGCTGGTGCGCGGCGCCAAAGCGCTGACCGGGCTGGATCTGGGCGACATGCTGCAGGGCGGCTGAGCAGCGAAGCCCATGCCAGCCCCTGAACGCATCCCGGACGACGCAGCCGCCCACGGCCCGCTGCGGCTGTCATGGCCGGGTTTGGTCGGCATTGCGTTGTTGCTGGCCCTGATGGCACTGGCCGGTGTGCAGGTACGGCAATTGACGCTGCTGCACCCCGCGCTGCTGACACCCACGGCGGTCAGCCTGTCCGCCGATGGCGAACCCGAGGTGGCGGCGCTGCGCCAGCAGGTGCAGCAACTGGAACAGCGCGCCCGCGCGGCCAGCGCGCAGAACAAGCTGGGCCTGGCGCTGACCGCGCTGCTGGCGCTGCTGACCTTGGCCTTCGCCGCCCTGGCGCTGCGCCAGGTGCGCCAGATGCACGACCGCCGGGGGGCGCTGGAAGAACTGGCGCAGCGCCTGCGCGAGGCGCGCCTTGAAGCCGAGTCGGCCAGCCAGGCCAAAAGCGCCTTCCTGGCCAATATGAGCCACGAGATCCGCACGCCCTTTCATGGCCTGATGGGCATGCTCTCGCTGCTGCGTGAAGCCGGCCTGACTCCGCGCCAAATCGACTACCTGCGCACGGCCACCGAATCGGCCGACCACCTGCTGGCTTTGCTCAACGACATCCTCGACATGTCGCAGCTGGAAAGTGGCCATCTGTCGCTGTCACCGGCGCCCGTCACGGTGCGCTCGCTGCTGCGCGATATCGAAGCGCTGATGCGGCCGCAGGCCGCCACCAAGGGGCTGGCCATGCACCTGGACGCCGACCCCGCCGTGCCCGAACGCATGTTGCTCGACGCCACACGGGTCAAGCAGATCGTCTTCAACCTGCTGTCCAACGCCATCAAATTTTCCGACCACGGCACAGTGGCCTTGGACTTGCGCTGCCACGACAGCGACCCGCAAGC
>JAYVBO010000618.1:0-2383 GCA_043750435.1 Betaproteobacteria bacterium
TGACCCTGCGCGGCGAAATCGACCCCAACAGCCCGCAGGCCGAGCGCTACATTGCCGGCGCGCTGAAGGACGTGACCATGCACGAAGTCGGCCACGCCCTGGGCCTGCGCCACAACTTCCGCGCATCCACCAGCATCACCGCCGCGCAACTGCGCGACGCCAAATTCACCGCCGTCAACGGCGTGTCGAATTCGGTGATGGACTACAACGGCCTGAACGTCTCGCTGGCCGGTGAACCCATCGCCGACTACGTGATGCCCACCCTGGGCGCCTACGACTACTGGGCCATCGAATACGGCTACCGCGAATTCCCGGCCGCCAGCGAAGCCGCCGACCTGGCCCTGCTGGCCGCCCAGTCGGAAAGCAACCCGGCGCTGGCGTATTCGACCGACGAAGACATCCCCGGCATCGACCCGCTGGTGAACCAGCGCGACCTGGGCGACGACCCGCTGGCCTATGCGCAACGCAACATCTTGCTGGGGCGTGAACTGTGGGCCCGCACGCAAAGCCGCGAGCTGCCGGCCAATGACGACTTGACCATCTACCGCCGCAACCTGTCGCGCAGCCTGGCCGCGCTGAGCAGCGCGGTGCCCATGGTGGCCAAATACGTCGGCGGCACCTACACCTCACGCTCACTCAGCGGGGGCAAGCAGGCGCTGCTGGTGCCGGTGCCCGCGGCCAAGCAGAAGGCCGCGCTGGACCTGCTGGTGAAGGAGGTGTTCACCACCGGCAGCCTGCGCTTCGACCCGAAGATGATGAGCCGCCTGGGCGTCGACCAGCTGGAACGCACCGGCCCCAATCGCTTTGTCGCCAACGTCGACTACAGCATCGGCGAGGCGGTGCTGGCCATCCAGCGCAACGCGCTGGACGCACTGATGTCCGACGGCCTGGCCTCGCGCCTGGC
The DNA here is from genome assembly GCA_043750435.1 of Betaproteobacteria bacterium. Classification (GTDB taxonomy): domain Bacteria; phylum Pseudomonadota; class Gammaproteobacteria; order Burkholderiales; family Burkholderiaceae_C; genus Rubrivivax. The sequence goes on from JAYVBO010000618.1 coordinate 905, forward strand.
GGACGCCGAGACCAAGGTCGTCGACACCAAATCGCTGCTGAGCTTTGCCGATGTGCAAGAGCAGGTCCGCGCGGCGGCCTGGTCTGAACTGAAGGGCAAGGGGGCCAAGAAGAGTGAGATCGAAGGCCTGCGCCGCAGCCTGCAGCGCGAACACCTGCGCCGGCTGGCGACCGGCCTGCTGCGGCCCACCTCGGCGGTGGCCACCGATGTGCGCGCGGTGTACCGCCAGGCGGCGCTGCGGCTGGAAAGCGAGCTGAAAGCCGCCGTGGCAGCGGGCGGCTGGACGTCGATCGCCCACGCCCACCTGGCCGACAGCCTGGCCACCGTCAGCGAGGCGCTGCGCGCGCCGCTGAACAAGCAGGGGGTCTGATCGGGTGGCGATCCGGTGACGGATGCACGGGCTGGGGCTTGCCGCGGGCAGGCCCCAGCCTGGCATCGGGGGCCGTCGTGTTTCCCCGGCGACAATCCGCGCCATGTATGCACTGTTTGATGACGCCGGCAAATTCCACGCCGGCCGCGTGATGTCCGAGGCCGAGAGCTCCGTACAGGTGGAGCTCGACTCGGGCAAGCGGGTGAAGGTCAAGTCGGCCAACGTGATGCTGCGCTTCGAGAAGCCGGCACCGGCCGAACTCATGGCCCAGGCGCAAGCCCTGGCTGCCGAGATCGACCTGAACCTGGCCTGGGAATTCGCCTCCGACGAGGAATTCACCTTCGGCGACCTGGCGCGCGACTATTTCGACGCCAATGCCGGCCCCGACAAGCAGGCCGCCGCGCTGCTGCGCCTGTTCGACGCGCCGCACTACTTCCGACGCATGGGCAAGGGCCTGTTCAAGAAGGCGCCGGAAGAAACCGTCAAGGCCGCGCTGCTGGGCATCGAGCGCAAGAAGCAGCAGGCACTGCAGATCGAAGCCTGGGCCGCCGAACTGGCGCAGGGGCAGTGCCCGGCACCCGTGCGTGACCAGCTTTACCGCATCCTGTTCAAACCCGACAAGAACGGCCCGGAATACAAGGCCGTGGTCGAGGGCGCCAAGCGTGCCCAGAAGGCCCCGCTGGACCTGCTGACCGCCGCCGGCGCCATCGAAAGCCCCTACCAGTTCCACAGTCAGCGTTTCCTCTTCGATCAATTCCCCAAGGGCACCGCTTTCGCGCCCGGGCTGGCCGCGCCGGCCATCAAGGACGACTTGCCGCTGGCCAAGGTTCAAGCCTTCTCCATCGACGACAGCGCCACCACCGAAATCGACGACGCGCTGTCGGTGCAGGGCCTGGGCACGGGCACCGTCATCTTCGGCGTCCACATCGCCGCACCCGGGCTGGCCATCACGCCCGACACGCCCATCGACAAGGTGGCGCGCGAGCGGCTGTCCACGGTCTACATGCCGGGCTGGAAGATCACCATGCTGCCCGACGAGGTGGTGCAGGCCTACACCCTGGCCGAAGGGCGCAACTGCCCGGCCGTCAGCCTGTACGTGACGCTGGACG
>JAYVBO010000619.1:0-5548 GCA_043750435.1 Betaproteobacteria bacterium
CGGCCCTGCGCCGTCACGGTAGCCACCAGGCGGCGCACGATGGGCGCCAGCTCCACGCCACGGCTGCCGCCCGGCGGCGTTGCGCCTTCGCGCAACTGCAGCATCAGGCGGCGCATCTTTTCGAGCGAACTTTCGACAGTCAACAACATGTCCTGCTGGAATTCCCGGTTGTCGTGCAAGCGTTCAGCATTCTTCAACATCAGCGAGAGTTGCGCGACGATGTTCTTCAGATCGTGGACGACAAAGGCGGACATCCGGTTGAATGCCTCGAACTTTCGGGCCTCCAGCAGCGCTTCAGTGGCCTGCATCTGCGCCAGATAGCCGGCGGCCTGCCGGCCGGCGGTCTTGATCAGGTCCAGCACTTCCCAGTTGATGCTGATCGGCGTCAGCGGCCGGGCCAGCACCACAAAGCCTTGCAACTCGTCACCGGCCAGCAGCGGCACCACCAACCAGCCGTTGGGCGTGCCCAGCAGCCAAGTGGGCAGGGCCAGCGTGCCGTAGCGTTTGGGCGAGGCCCGAAATTCGTCCAGGTCGATCACCCAGCCCTGAACTTGCAGGAAGGCGCACAGCGACGAATCGGCGGCTTCGGCCTCGGTCGAGCGCGGGCTGTTCCAGGCTGCCGATTGCGAGAACTCGCCATCGGCGCCGTTGTGGGTCCACAGGCTGCCAGCGGGGCTTTCCACCATCTTGGCCAGGCCGCGCACGATTTGCTCGCCCATCTCTTGCGGAGAGCGCTTGGAAGACAGCATGGCGGTGAAGCGCAGCCATTCTTCGCGGTAGTCGTAGCGATAACTGAAGAAGTGTTTGCCTACGAAGACGCGCAACCACGAACGCATGGCACCCGAGAACACCAGCATGCCCAGGAAGGACAAACCGGCCACCAGCATGCCGAGTTGCAGCGCGCGACCCCAGTTGCCGCCGAAATAGCGCACGTAGTAGCCGATGGCGGCCATGAACAGCAGGTAGGCGCCCGCCAGGATCAGCGTGGCCGAATAGAAGGCCGCTGTCCGCGAGACCTGCAACTTGACCATCCAGTTGGTGCTGCGCCGCGCGGCCACGAACAGGAAGGGAATGGCCATGGCGTGGGCCGCGCCGCGCACGCTGAAGGCATCGGCGTCGAAGTGACCGAACAGCAAGGCTTCGGCGTACAGATAGATGTCGAAGGCGAACACGCAGCACAGACCCAGGCACACCGGCTTGGCGTTCCAGCGCGTGTCTTCGCCCAGGTTGCGGAACAACTGTTCCACCATCAGCAAGCCGAAGACGGGCAGCGCCAGCGCCAGGGCCAGCTGTGCCCGCGACGGTTCGGCATCGCCCAGGCCCTGCCAGACCCGCAGGCCCAGCAGCAGACCGCCCGCCAGCACCCCGGCGCCCGCACCCCAGCGCAGGACCTGGCCGGTGGCGGCCAATTGCGAACCCGGGTTCTGACGCAGGAAGGTCAGCAGGAAGGCGAACCACGCCCCGTAGCGCAGCAGGTCGAACAGCGCCGCAAAACTCGGGACGGTGTGGACCGGCCAGTTGTCGGCCACAACCGCCAGGGCGGCCCAGAGCGTGGTGGCCGCCAGCGCAGCGATGAAGGCGCGGGCCGACGCCGGGTCGGCCCGCTGCAAGCGCTTGGACAGCAGCAGGTAGACCGCGAAGCCGCCGTAGCTCAGGGCGGCCAGCGTGTAGCCGACATCGGCCACGTCCAGGGCTGCCGTATTCATGCGGACTGGTTGGCCGTGGCCGCTGATCCGGCGCCGCGGGCAGGCCTCAAGGCCAGACTTGAATCTGCCGCGCAGCTCAGCGGGCGCCCTTGCCGGTGAGCACGACGCCCACGGTTTCCATCAAGACCACCAGGTCAAGGAAGAGGGTGTGGTTCTTCACGTAATAGAGGTCGAATTGCAGCTTCTCCTGCGAGTCTTCGACGGTGGCGCCATACGGGTAACGCACCTGGGCCCAGCCGGTCACGCCGGGCTTGACGCTGTGGCGCAGCGCGTAGAACGGAATCTCTTGTGTCAGCTGCTCGACGAAGAAGGGCCGCTCGGGGCGCGGACCGACCAGGCTCATGTCGCCGCGCAGCACGTTGAACAGCTGCGGCAGTTCGTCGATGCGCAAGCGGCGGATGATGGCGCCGACGCGCGTCACGCGGTTGTCGTTGGCCGCAGCCCAAACCGGCTTGCCGTCTTTTTCGGCGTCGGTGCGCATGCTGCGGAACTTGGCGATGCTGAAGCTGCGGCCGTTCAAGCCCACGCGATCTTGCCGGTACAGCATGGGGCCGCGGCTCTCAAACTTGATGCACAGCGCGGCCATGACCATCACCGGCAGGCCCACCACGATCAGCAGCGAGGCGCAGAAAATGTCGAAGACCCGCTTCACGGCCGTGCGCCAAGCGCCTTGGTTAAAGCCGTCGCCGAAGATCAACCAGCTGGCGCTGAGGTAATCCACGCGTATCTGGCCCAGCGTCTTCTCGAAGTGGGTGTTCAGGTCGTAGACCTTGATGCCCGAAGCCTTGCAGTCCAGCAATTGGCGCAAGGGCATGCTGCCCGAGCGGCGCTCGGTCAGGGCAACCACGATTTCGTCGACGCCCAGCTTGCGGGCCATGTCGGGCAAAGTGCCTTGCTGGACCAGGATCTCGCCCAGCGGCACGGCCGGTTCGCGTTCATTCGGTCCCGCGACATAACCCACTATGTGGGCGTTTGGGTCGGCCGCTTTCAGTGTGTTGCCGACCACCAGTGCCGCCGGGCCAGCACCGAAAATCATGATGCGGGTGTGGCCTGCGGCGGCGGCCGACGAGTGCGAGAGGTAGGCGCGGCGCATGACCAGCGCTGAGACGCCGGCCATCATCGACAACTGCACCGTCTGGCGGTGCGAGAACGACGCGGGCAGCAAGCCGAAGATCGAATAGGCCAGCGGCAGTGCCACCAGCAAGACCAAGATGGCCCGGGTCACCGACCGTGCTGGCGTGGCCACTTGCGCTGACTCGTACAGACCTGAGGCGCTGTTGATCACGAACAAGCAGGCGGCGAACGACACCACGTGGGTGCCGGCCAGCGGCACGGCGAGATCGACGCTGCCGACCTGGAAGCCGACCGCGACCAGCGCGACCATGAGCACCAGTCCCAGGTCAAAAAGCATCCCGCGGATCGCCGCGCCGTGCACGTAGTGATTGAATATTCGGATCATTTTGAGGGTCGTGCACCGCAGGCGCCTACCGAAGACCGTGCCAGTGCCGGGTCGTGGGGTAGGTGGCTTAGTGTGGCGGAATGTAAGTGCCGGCCAGAAGCGGCAGCAATCCCCGTGATCGGGGGGGCGCTGAGAAGCGAGGTGTGCAGTAGCTGGGTCACCGAAATAGCTTAGCGGTGTTCGGGGCTCGTTTGGGTGACCGACGGCAGACTAATGCAAGGCGCGCCCAATCCTCCACACCTTTGATCATTCCGCGAGCTGACACGGCGCAGCGCGCCGCCGAGAAGCTTCGGGCGCTGACCTCGGTTTCGTGAACTTCGCACTGCGAGACCCCGTGTTCAGGGGTCCGTGCGGCAGTGCCCTGTCCCTATACTTCGAGTGCAGCAGCTAAGAGGCGAAACGTATGGATACCGACAACGAACAGAACGCATCAGAAGCGGCAGGCGCCCGCTCGGCTGTGCCGAAGTCGGCGTCGCGGAGACGTCTGCTTCAGGCTGGGCTGGGCGCCACGCCCGCCATCCTGACCATCGTCAGCGAACCGGTGCGGGCCTTCAACGGCACCGCGGCGCTGCCGTGCCGGTCAGCGTCGGCTTTTGCTTCCGTCGCTGCTGCGCAGCATGCCGGCGCCGTCACCAGTGCAAGCCCGCAGCAGTCATGTTTGGGCCTGAGCCCGGCCTCGTGGAACAGTTTGTCGGCTTCGGGTTGGCCCGTCGCGCAGGGCACGCTGTTCTCCAGTGTCTTCGCCGGTGGCTACACCTTGCGTGGCAACGCGTCCCCAACGTTCAAGGACATCTTGAACTTGGACGCGACCACGAAAAACTTCACCGCGCAGGAACTGATGGCGCGCAATTTCGTCGCCGCCTACTTGAACTTGCAGTCGGCCAAAACGCCTGACGCCGTTGTCAACCTCACTCAGTTGACCTCGATGTGGCAGCTTGCAGTCGCTGGCAGCTACCGCCCGACGGCCACGGCGGCGGTCTGGACCACGACCGACATCAACAACTGGTTTGCCCAGACATTCGCTGGTTGATGTCGGCATGAGCCTGGCGGCTCAGGCGGCGCCTCGGTGGCGCGTGGCGGATGCCACGTGTTTCGACAGCCGGCAGTGGGATGAAGAGGTCGTGCTGTACGTGCTGGCCACCGGCGAAACCCATGCGCTCGCACCGGCACAAAGCGCCACCCTGTCTTTGCTGCAAGAGCACCCCGACCTGCCGCGCACCGTGCCCGACTGGTTGGCCTTGATGTCAGGCGATGCCGACTCGGCCGACCGACCGCCAGCGCAGCAACTGCTGCTGGACGAGGCTGATCTGCAAGCATTGGCTCAGGCCTTGCAAGACCTGCACAGCATAGGCGTTGTTGAGCGCCTGTCGGCTTGATCCTCGCGGACATTCCCAAGACCGAGTTGCGCCACTTGATGGCGGGCCCCGGCGTTGTGGTCCGCACCGGGCCGGTGGCCGCCCGCATACGTTCGCGGCTGGACGCCGTGGTGCAGGGCGTCGGCCTGCATTACGCGCAGCATCCGGTCCTGGCCGACGACGATTTCGCGCACTTCCACGTCAGCGTTGAACGGCCGGCGGGCCTGCGTCGCTGGTTCGGCAAGCAGGTGGTCTTCCATCACGACGGGCACACCCCTTTCACACCGCTGCCGGGTGACCAGGGCTTTCCGCTGCTGGAATGGGGCTTGAACTGGTGCATGTACACCTTGTGCAACCAGTTTCTGACCATGCACAGCGCGGTGCTGGAAAAGGGTGGCCGCGCGGTGATCATGCCGGCGCCCTCAGGCTCCGGCAAAAGCACGCTGTGCGCGGGGCTGGCCTTTCGCGGTTGGCGCTTGTTGTCTGACGAATTGGCCCTGCTCGACCCGGGCAGCGGCCTGCTGTCGCCCAACCCGCGACCCATCAGCTTGAAAAACCGGTCCATCGACGTGATCAGGGCCTACGCGCCGCAAGCGGTCTTCGGTGCGGTGGTGAACGACACGCTGAAAGGTTCGGTTTGCCATGTGCAGCCGCCGATGGCGTCGGTTGCCGGGTTGGCAGCGCGCGCCGCGCCGGCCTGGGTCATCTTCCCCACCTACCGGGCCGAGGCGCCCGCCGTGCTGACCCCTCTGTCGAAGGCGCAGGCTTTCATGAAATTGATGGGCCAGACCTTCAATTACGCCGTGCACGGCCGGGAAGGATTTGCGGCGATGTCGGCGCTCATCGACAGCAGCCGCTGTTTCGAGTTCAGTTACAGCCAGCTGGACGAAGCAGTGGCCGTGTTCGACCGGCTGGCCGAAGACGCCGGCTATTGAGGTGTGGTCGCAGGGCCGGGCGGCGAGAATCCGCGGCATGCGAACCCAAGACCCTGATTTGGTGATCCAGATGCTGCGCGACCCGAACTGCCT
>JAYVBO010000620.1:0-2381 GCA_043750435.1 Betaproteobacteria bacterium
TTCGCCACGCTGTTCTCGGCCCAACTGGTTGACGATGTTCTTGACGTCCTGGCTCTTCTCGCGGCTGGCCACCAGGATGGCGTCGGGCGTTTCCACCACGATCACGTCTTCCAGGCCGACCACGCTTACCAGCCGGCTGGTGGCGTGTACCAAGGTGTTTCGGCTGTCGCTGATGATGGCGTCGCCGACGCTGGCATTGCCGGCGTCGTCTTTCTCGGCCACCTGCCACACGGCTTCCCAGGCGCCCAGGTCGTTCCAGCCGGCCGACAAGGCCTGCATGCGGATGTCGAGCACGCCGGGGCACTGTTCCATCACCGCGTAGTCCACCGATTCACTGGGCACGGCGGCGAATTCGGCCTTGGACGGACGCACGAATTTCTCGTCGGTGGCGCGCGCCGCCCAGGCTGCGCGGCAGGCGCTGGCGATGTCGGGGCGGAAGCGTTCCAGCGCGGCCATCCACACCGAAGCCTTCAGCACAAACATGCCGGCGTTCCAGTAGTAGCCGCCGGCGGCGACGTATTTCTCGGCGGTCGCCAGGTCGGGTTTTTCGACGAATTGCGCCACCTTGGCGCCGTCGGCGCGGATGTAGCCGTAGCCTGTTTCGGGCCGGTCGGGCGTGACACCCAGGATGGCAATGGCGCCTTCGGCGGCCATGCGCAAAGCGCCCTTCAAGGCGGCGGTGAAGGCGGCGCCGTCGGTGACGGTCTGGTCGGCTGAGGTCACCACCAGCACCGGGTCGCCGCCGGCTTCTAAAGCGTGCAGCGCGGCCAGCGTGACGGCCGGCGCGGTGTTGCGGCCGACCGGCTCCAGCAGCACGGCCGACGGCTCGGTCTTGATTTCTCGCAACTGGTCCAGCACCAGAAAGCGGTGCTCTTCATTGCCGACGATCAGCGGGTCGGCCACCAGCAGGTCGGCGTCGCCCAGGCCTTGCAGGCGCGTGGCGGCTTGCTGGAACAGGCTGGTGTTGCCCGACAGCACCAGAAACTGCTTGGGGAAGCCGGCACGCGACAGCGGCCACAGCCGGGTGCCGGAGCCGCCGGCCATGATGACGGGTTGAACTGAAATCTTCGTCATGCTTGAAATCCCTTGGGGTTCATCGATTGCCAGCGCCAGCTGTCTTCGCACATGCGGGCCAGGCCGTGCTGGGCCGTCCAGCCCAGCAGTTCACGGGCGCGTGCCGGGTCTGCGTAGCAGGCGGCGATATCGCCGGGCCGGCGCGGCATGACTTGGTAGGGAACAGACTGGCCGCTGGCTTGTGCATAGGCGGCCACCACTTCCAGCACGCTGTTGCCGCGGCCGGTGCCCAGGTTGACGGCGAAAGAGCCGGGCGCGTCCAGCAGGTGGCGCAGCGCGGCGACATGGCCGTCGGCCAGGTCGACCACGTGGATGTAGTCGCGCACGCCGGTGCCGTCGACGGTGGGGTAGTCGTTGCCGTAGACCGACAAATGCGGGCGGCGGCCGATAGCCACTTGCGCCACGTAAGGCATCAGGTTGTTGGGCACGCCGCGCGGGTCTTCGCCGATGCGCCCGCTTTCGTGGGCACCCACCGGGTTGAAGTAGCGCAGGCAGCCGGTCTGCCATTGCGGGTTGGCGGCGCCCAGGTCGCGCAGGATCTGCTCGCCCATCAGCTTGGTCTGGCCGTATGGGTTGGTTGCCGACAAGGGCGCTGCTTCGGTCAGCGGCAGTTGTTGCGGGTCGCCGTAGACCGTGGCACTGGAACTGAAGACCAGGCGGTGTACGCCGTGCGCCTGCATCGCGCGGCACACATTCAGCAGGCCGCCGATGTTGTTGGCGTAGTAGTCCAGCGGCTGGGCGGTGGACTCGCCCACGGCCTTGAAGGCCGCGAAGTGCACGGTGGCGGCGATGCGGTGGCGCAGGAAGAGCGCGTCCATCGCGGCGGTGTCGCAGACGTTGGCCTTTTCGAACACCGGCTCCTGGCCTGACAGTTCGCGCAGCCGGTTCAGCACTTCCGGTGAACTGTTCGAAAAATCATCGACCCCCACCACCTGGAAGCCGGCCGCCAGCAGCGCCAGCCAGGTGTGTGAGGCGATGTAGCCGGTCGCCCCGGTGAGCAGAACGGTGGGCATGGCAGCGCGCGTCAAGGCTGGAACTGCAACTGACCAAAGCAGGAGAAGCCGTTGCTGTGCAGCGGCGTGGTCAGGCCGCCCGTTGCCGAGCGTTGCTCCTGCGTGATGTCGCAACCCAGCGACACCGTGCGCAGCGGCACCCAGCGCACCCCGACGGTGTAGAGATTGGTGCTGTCCTTGCCACTGGAACTCAGTGGCAGCAGGGGGTTGACGATGGTCTGCACGATGGTGCGCTGCGCCAGTTGCCACGAGCCGGTGAAGGCAATCTTGGCGGAATAGTCGTAGCTGCCATCG
>JAYVBO010000621.1:0-5545 GCA_043750435.1 Betaproteobacteria bacterium
GGCTACACGCCGATTCAGACCGCAAAGCGGTCACGACTGGATGTAGTTCTCCAGCTGCGCGATGGTGGCTTCGTGGGTGGCAATGATGTCGTCCATGATGTCGCGTATCGAGATCATGCCCAGCACGGTGCCGGCTTCCACCACCGGCAGGTGGCGGATCTTGCGTTCGCTCATCAATTGCATGCAGGCGCGGGTGCCGGTGCGCGGCGTCACCGTCAACACCTGCGAGGTCATGATGTCGGCGACCTTGGTTTCGCGCGAATTGCGGCCCTGCAGCGCCACCTTGCGGGTGTAGTCGCGCTCGGAAACCACGCCCACCAGGCGCCCGTCCTGCATCACCACCAAGGCGCCCACTTCGTACTGCGAAAGCAGTTCCAGGGCGGCGAAGACGCTGTCCTCGGGGCGCACATGCCACAAGGTGCCATCGCGCTTCTTCAGCAGTTCGGAAACGGGTTTCATGAGCGCTGCTCCAAGGGTGTCAGACCGGGTCTAGCCTAACTGAAAGCCGACGCTGTTCAAGCCGGAAACACACCCGGGCGCTTCGACCCGGCCGACCTATGATGACCACCATGGCCCGCACAAACACCCTGCGCATCTGGGACATCTCGCCGCCGGTGCATGCCGGCTCGCCGGTGTTCCCGGGTGACGCGCCCTACAGCAGCGTGTGGGCCGCGCGCATCGCGCCCGGCTGCCCGGTGAATGTCAGCACGCTGACACTGTCGCCGCACACCGGCGCACACGCCGACGCCCCACTGCATTACGACGATAAGGGTGCGGCCATCGGCGCGGTCGATCTGGCGCCTTTCCTTGGGCCCTGCCGGGTCATCCATGCCATTGCGGTGGGGCCGCTCATCGAATGGCAGCACATCGCCCACGCTGTGAATGCCCAACTGCCGCCGCGCGTGCTGGTGCGCACCTATGCAAGGGCACCGGTGGACCACTGGGACGCCGCGCTGGCCGCCTACGCGCCGGCCACCATCGAAAAGCTGGCCGACCTGGGCGTGACGCTGATCGGCATCGACACCGCCAGCATCGACCCGGCCGCCAGCAAAGCGCTGGACAGCCACCAAGTGATACGCAGGCGCGGCCTGCGCGTGCTGGAAAACCTGCTGCTCGACGGCGTGCCCGAAGGCGACTACGAACTCATCGCCCTGCCGCTGAAACTGACCACGGCCGACGCCTCACCGGTGCGCGCCATTCTTCGGGAACTGGCATGACCCGCGACGACGCCCTGGCCCTGGATGCGGCTGACCCCCTGGCCCCGCTGCGCGGGCAATTCGCAGTGCCGCCGGGCGTGATCTACCTGGACGGCAATTCACTGGGTGTGCTGCCCAAGACCGTAGCCGCGCGCCTGCAGCAGGTGGTGCAGGACGAATGGGGCACGGGCCTGATCCGCAGCTGGAACAGCGCCGGCTGGATGGACCTGCCGCAGCGCGTCGGCGACAAGATTGCGCGACTGGTGGGTGCCGGCGCAGGGCAACTGGTGGTGGCCGATTCGACCAGCGTCAACCTGTTCAAGGTGCTGAGCGCGGCCCTCACCCTCAGCGCCGCTGACGCACCGCAGCGCAAGACCGTTCTGAGCGAGCGCAGCAACTTCCCGACCGACCTCTACATCGCCGAAGCGCTGTGCCGTGAACGCGGCTTCGAACTGCAACTGGCAGAAGCCGACGAACTGCCCGCGCTGCTGAATGGCAGCAGGGCCGTGCTGCTGTTGACCCACGTGAACTACCGCAACGGCCGCATTCACGACATGGCCGCCCTGACGCGCGCGGCCCACGCCGCCGGCGCCCTGACGGTGTGGGACCTGGCGCACAGCGCCGGCGCCGTGCCCGTGGATCTGCTGGGCAGCGACGCCGATTTCGCTGTCGGCTGCGGCTACAAATACCTGAACGGCGGCCCCGGCGCGCCGGCCTTCGTGTGGGTACACCCGCAGCATGTCGATCGCTGCTGGCAGCCGCTGGCCGGCTGGCTGGGCCACGCGGCGCCTTTCGAATTCACGCCCGGCTACCGGCCAGCGGCTGGCATCGCGCGCTACCTGTGCGGCACGCCGGCGGTGCTGAGCCTGGCTGCGCTGGAATGTGGCGTCGACACGGTGCTGACGGCCGAAGCGCTGGGCGGCATGGCCGCCTTGCGTGCCAAGTCGCTGGCGCTGACGCGGCTGTTCGCGGCGCAAGTGCAGGCCAGTTGCCCCGAGCTGACCCTGGCTTCGCCTGCCGACGACGCGCTGCGCGGCAGCCAGGTTTGTTACGCACACCCCGAGATCGGCTACCCGGTGATGCAGGCGCTGATTGCGCGTGGCGTGATCGGTGACTTCCGCGCGCCGGACATCCTGCGCTTCGGTTTCACGCCGCTGTATGTGCGCTACGTCGATGCCTTCGACGCCGCCGAGCACCTGCACCAAGTGCTGCACACGGGCGAGTGGCGCCGCCCCGAATTCAACCAACGTCAGGCGGTGACATGAGCACAAACATGGCAACAGGCGGCTGCCCCCACGGCCACGGCGGGGCAGCGTCCGACCCACCCGTGGCGGTACCGCTGCCGCCTGAACACGAAGGCGCGCAGCTCGACTTCCGCAGCGACATGAGCTACGGCGACTACCTGCACCTGGACCGCGTGCTGACCGCCCAACACCCGCTCAGCCCCGACCACAACGAGATGCTGTTCATCGTGCAGCACCAGACCAGTGAGTTGTGGATGAAGCTGATGCTGCACGAGCTGCACGCGGCCATGGCCCACGTCGCGGCCGATGAACTGCACCCGGCCTTCAAGATGCTGGCGCGGGTCAGCAAGATCCTGGAACAGCTAGTCCACGCCTGGGACGTGCTGGCCACCATGACGCCGCCCGAATACAGCGCCGTACGCCCTTATCTGGCCAACAGCAGCGGCTTCCAGAGCTGGCAATACCGTTGCATCGAATTCAGCCTGGGCAACAAGCACAAGACCATGTTGAAGCCGCACGCCCACCGGCCCGACCTGCTGGCGCATGTGGAAGCGGCCTGGCGTTCACCGTCGCTTTACGACGAGGCGCTGCGTCTGCTGGCCCGCCGCGGCCTGGCCGTGCCGGCCACCCACACCGTGCGCGACTGGACCCAGCCTTATGCCGAAAGCGCGGCCGTGGAAGCCGCCTGGTTGACGGTCTACCGGGCGCCAGAAACCCATTGGGACCTGTACCAGCTGGGCGAAAAACTCACCGACCTGGAAGATGCTTTCCGCCTCTGGCGCTTCCGCCATGTGACCACGGTGGAACGCATCATCGGCTTCAAGCGCGGCACCGGTGGCACCAACGGCGTGGGCTATCTGCGCAAGATGCTGGACGTGGTGCTGTTCCCGGAAATTTGGCGGCTGCGCACCGACCTCTGAGCGTGCCGTGCGTGGCAGCCGCCACAGGCGGCCGGCACGCCGCGCATCACAAAACCGCGTTCAGCGCCCTCTCGAAAGTGGCCACGGTGCGGTCGATGTTCTGCAGCTTGTCCAGGCCGAACAAGCCCAGGCGGAAGCTGCGGTAGTCGGCCGGTTCGTCGCAGGCCAGCGGCACGCCGGCGGCCACCTGCAGGCCCTGGGCCGCGAAGACCTTGGTGTTCTGCCAGTCGGCGTGTTCGGTGTAGCTGACGATGACGCAAGGCGCCTGGAAGCCGGGTGCCGCCACGCTGGCGATGCCCTTGCCTTCCATCAGCGTGCGCACGCGGCGGCCCAGTTCGATCTGCGCCGCCTTGGCCTGCGCAAAGCCCATCGCGCGGGTCTCGTTCATGGCGTCACGCAGCTGCACCAGGCCGTCGGTCGGGTAAGTGGCGTGGTAGGCCATCGCGCCTTGTTCGTGGGCTTCCATCATGGCTGCCCACTTCTTCAGGTCCAGCGAAAAACTGCTGCTGGTGGTGTTCACCATCAGCGCCTTGGCATGCTCGGACAGCATCACCAGGCCCGCGCAGGGCGTGCTGCTCCAGCCCTTTTGCGGTGCGCTGATCAGCACGTCGACGCCGGTGGCGCGCATGTCCACCCACATCGCGCCCGAGGCGACGCAGTCCAGCACGAAGAGGCCGCCGTATTCATGCACGGCCGCGCCGATGGCGACCAGGTGGTCGTCGGGCAGGATCATCCCGGCCGAGGTTTCCACGTGCGGCGCAAACACCACCGCCGGCTGGGTGCTGCGGATGGTGGCCACGATCTCCTCCAACGGCGCTGGCGCGAAGGGCGACTTCGATTCCGGCGCCACCATGCGGGCCCTCAGCACGGTGGACGACGAAGCCACGCCGGCCATGTCGAAGATCTGCGTCCAGCGGTAGCTGAACCAGCCGTTGCGCACGATGAGCACGTCCTTGCCGCTGGCGAACTGGCGCGCCACGGCTTCCATGCCGAAGCTGCCGCTGCCCGGCACCACCACCGCACTGGCCGCGCCGTAGACCTCTTTCAGCGTGGCCGAAATATCCTTCATGGCGGCGGAAAACTTCTTCGACATGTGGTTCAGGGCGCGGTCGGTGTAGACCACCGAATATTCAAGCAGGCCGTCGGGGTCGACGTCAGGGCGCAGTCCAGGCATGGGGCCTCCGGGGGTATGGCGGTTCGGGGCGGCGAGCTTAGCAGTGCGTGTGCCTGCAAGCCGCCGCGAAACCTAGAATTGCGGCTTTGCCGTTTGGAGCGCCGCCATGGACACCCGCACCTCCCCGATACGCCTGCGCATCACCCAGCTGCGCGAGGCGCTGGCCCAGCGCGGCGTGCACGCCCTGCTGGTGCCGTCCAGCGACCCCCACCTCAGCGAATACCTGCCCGAATACTGGCAGGGCCGGGAATGGCTGTCGGGCTTCACCGGATCGATGGCCACGCTGGTGGTGGCCGCCGACCGCGCGGCCCTTTTCGCCGACAGCCGGTACTGGGTGCAAGCCGAGGCCGAACTGGCCGGCACCGGCATCGAACTGGTGAAGATCGCCACCGGCGCGTCGGCCGACCATCTGGACTGGCTGGCACGCAACACGCCGAAGGGCGGTACCGTGGCGGTGGATGGCCAGGTGCTGGGCTTGGCCGCCGCGAAGGCCCTGCAACAGGCCCTGGAGGCCGCCAGCGTCTCGCTGCGCACCGACATCGACGTGTTGAACGACATCTGGCCCGAGCGCCCCGCCCTGCCCGCGCAGCCGGTCTATGAACACCTGGCGCCGCACGCCCCGACGCCACGCGCCGACAAGCTGGCCAACGTCCGCCGCGCGATGGCCAGCCGGGGCGCCAGCCACCACTTCATTTCCACCGTGGACGACATCGCCTGGTTGACCAATTTGCGCGGCAGTGATGTCACCTACAACCCCGTCTTCCTGGCCCACCTGCTGCTGGACCTGACCGGTGGCACGCTGTTCGTCGGCGACGGCAAGATCAGCCCCGCGCTGGCCGCCGTGCTGAAGGCCGACGGCATCGTGCTGGCGCCTTACGCGCAGGCCGGTGCGGCGCTGGGCAAGCTGGGTGCCACGCAGACGCTGCTGATCGACCCCAAGCGCATCACCCACGGCCTGCGCGCGCAGGTGGGCGCGGCCTGTGCGGTGGTCGAGGCCATCAACCCCAGCAC
>JAYVBO010000622.1:0-12688 GCA_043750435.1 Betaproteobacteria bacterium
CGCGCCTGTCATGCGGCGCCACATCCGTGGCCTTCCCGTCGCCCATTACCCTGCCCACAGCCCCGACACTTCTCCATGTCTGAAAACAAGTCCGCCGCCAAGGCGACCGCCACGCCGCTGAATGCGGTCAAGGGCATGAACGACATCCTGCCGCCCGACTCGGCGCGCTGGGAGTGGTTCGAAGACACCGTGCGGGCGCTGATGCGCCGCTACGGCTACCTGAATGTGCGCACGCCCATCGTCGAGCCCACACCGCTGTTTGTGCGCGGCCTGGGCGAGGTGACCGACATCGTCGAGAAGGAGATGTATTCCTTCATCGACAGCATGAACGGCGACGCCCTGACCCTGCGCCCCGAAGGCACGGCGGGCGTGGTGCGTGCGGCGGTTGAGCATTCGATGCTCTACGACGGCGGCAAGCGCCTGTACTACATCGGGCCGATGTTCCGCCACGAGCGCCCGCAACGCGGCCGCTACCGGCAGTTCCACCAAGTGGGCGTTGAAGCGCTGGGCTTTGGCGGCCCCGATGTCGATGCCGAAGTCATCCTGATGTGCCGCAGCCTGTGGCGCGATCTGGGCCTGACCGACGTGCGGCTGGACATCAACTGCCTGGGGCAGAGCGAAGAGCGCAAGGCCCACCGCACAGCCTTGATTGCCTACCTGGAACAGCACCAGGACGCGATGGACGCCGAGGCCAAATCGCGCCTGTACAGCAACCCGCTGCGCATCCTGGACAGCAAGAACCCGGCCTTGCAGGCGGTGGTGGAAGCCGCGCCCAAGCTGATGGACTTCCTGGGCGAGGCCTCGCTGAAGCACTTCGACGGCGTTTGCAAGGTGCTGGACGCCGCTGGTCAGGCCTACCGCGTCAACCACCGCCTGGTGCGCGGCATGGACTACTACTGCCTGACCGTTTTCGAATGGGTCACCGACCGCCTGGGTGCCCAGGGCACGGTCTGCGGCGGCGGGCGTTACGACGGCCTTTCCGAACTGATAGGCGGCAAACCGGCCCCGGGCATCGGCTGGGGCATGGGCATCGAACGCGTGTTGGACTTGCTGCAGCAGTCGGGCGTGGAGGCGCCGATGGTGGTGCCTGACGTCTACGCCATCGTGCCTGCGCCCGAAGCCTTGCCGCTGGCCATGCAGGTGGCCGAAACTTTGCGCGCAGCCGGCGTGGCGGTGCTGATGCACGCCGCCGGCAAAGACAGCTGGGGCAGCATGAAGTCGCAGTTCAAGAAGGCCGACGCCAGCGGCGCGCGCCACGCTCTGATTTTTGGGGCCGACGAACTGGCACGCGGCGAGGTGGCGTGCAAGCCGCTGCGCGACGCGGCCGCTGCGCAAACCACCCGACCCATCGCCGAGGCCGCTGCCTGGGCAAGCGAACTGCGCACCGCATAATCGCGGACTTTTTTGCCGAACACGTTGCAACCGCACCGACCCTGACGATCTGGACCCATGGCCACACAACTTGACCTGCAAGAGCAGGAACAACTCGACGCGATCAAGGCGTTCTGGAACAAGCAGGGCAACCTGATCACCTGGGCGTTGATCCTGGTGCTCGGCGGTTTCGCAGCCTGGAACGGATGGCAATACTGGCAGCGTGAACAGGCGCAGAAAGCTGGCGCGCTGTTCGAAGAACTGGACCGTGCCGCATTGGCTGGCGACGCCGACAAGGTCACCCGCGTCTTCACCGACCTGAAAGAACGCAATCCCGGTACCGCCTACGCCGAGCAGGGAGGTTTGCTGGCCGCCAAGGTGCAAGTCGCCAAGGGCCAGATCGACGCCGCCAAGGTCAGCCTGAGCTGGGTCGCCGAGCACGCCGTCGAAGACGAAGCCCGCCAGCTGGCGCGCTTGCGCCTGGCCGGCGTGCAAGCCGATGCCAAGCAATACGAGGAAGCGCTCAAGTCACTGGACGCCGTGAAGGGCGAGGGCTTCGACGCCCTGGCCGCCGACCGCCGTGGCGATGTGCTGATGGCCCAGGGCAAGAAGGACGAAGCCCGCGCGGCTTACCAGGCGGCGTGGAAGAGCATGGGCGAGAAGGTCGAGTACCGCCGCCTGCTCGAGGCCAAGCTGACCGCGCTGGGCGCGTCGCCCACGCCGGCTGAAGCGACCGCTGCAACGGCGGCCACCACGGCTGCATCCAATGCATCAGGAGCCGGCAAGTGATGTTGACGCACGCCCCTGTTGCTCGACTTTGGACGGCCGTGTTGGCGTGTGTGCTGGCCGCCCTGGGCGCTTGCGCGGCCGACAGGCCCAAGCCCACGCCGCTGCAGACGGTTACCCCCAAGATCGCGGCACGCGAAGTGTGGAACGCCAGCATCGGCAGCATCGGCTACCCGATGGGCGCGACGGTGCGCAACGGCGTGCTGTTCGTGGCCGCGGGCAACGGTGAACTGCGTGCGCTGCAAGTCGACACCGGCGCAGAAGTCTGGCGCGCCAGTGCCGGCAGCGCCATCGCCGCTGGCGTGGGCAGTGATGGCCGCTACACCAGCGTCGTCACGCGCGGCAATGAGGTGGTCACTTTCGATGCCGGCCGCGAAGTCTGGCGCCAACGGGTGCCTTCCAGCGTGGTCACGCCGCCCCTGGTGGCTGGCGAGCGCGTCTTTGTGATGGGCGTGGACCGCGCGGTGCACGCCTTCGACGCCGTCGACGGTCGCCGCCTGTGGTCGCTGAGCCGCCCGGGTGATGCGCTGACGTTGGCGCAAGCCGGTGTGCTAAGCGCCTTCCGCAACACCCTGCTGGTCGGACAAGGCTTGCGCCTGGCGGGCGTTGACCCGCTGCGCGGCACGGTGCAATGGGAAGTGCCACTGGCGGCAGCGCGCGGCTCGAATGAAGTCGAACGTCTGGCCGACCTGCTGGGCCCGGCCGTGCGGGTCGGCGACCGTGTTTGTGCGCGGGCGTTTCAATCGGCCGTGGGCTGTGCCGATGCCGCCAAGGGCAGCGTGTTGTGGTCACGCACCGTGGGCGGCATACAAGCCGTGGCGGCCGATGCCGATCTGGTCTTCGGTGCCGACGCCAGCGACCGCATCACTGCCTGGCGCGCCGACAGCGGCGACGTCGCCTGGACCAACGAAAAACTGCTCTACCGCGGCCTGAGCGGCGCCCTGGCCGTCGGCCCCAGCTTGGTCTTCGGCGACAGCGAAGGCTATGTTCACTTCCTGGCCACTGCAACGGGCGACCTGCAAATGCGTTTGCCCACCGACGGCAAAGCCGTCATCGGCACGCCCGTCCTCTCTGGCGCCACGTTGGTCGTCACCACCCAAAGCGGCGGCGTCTACGCCTTCCGCGCGAATTGAAGACACAACCATGAAGCCGGTCATCGCCTTGGTAGGCCGGGCCAACGTCGGCAAGTCGACGCTGTTCAACCGCATCACCAAAAGTCGCGACGCCATCGTCGCTGACTTTTCGGGCCTGACGCGCGATCGCCACTACGGCGACGCGCGCTTGGGCGACCGCGAGTTCATCGTGGTCGACACCGGGGGCTTCGAACCCGCCAAACCCACTGGCATGGTGGCCGAGATGGCCAAGCAGACGCGCCAGGCCGTGGCCGAAGCCGACGCGGTGATCTTTGTAGTGGACGTGCGCGGCGGCCTGTCGGCGCAAGACCACGATATCGCCACCTATTTGCGCACCCAGCAGAAGCGTGTCTTCCTGGCCGTCAACAAGGCCGAAGGCATGAGCGAATCCCCGCTGCTGGGCGAATTCCATGAACTCGGCATCGGTGACCCGCACCCGATCTCGGCGGCGCACGGGCAGGGCATACGCAGCCTGCTGGAAGCGGTGCTGGCAGGTTTCGAGCCCGACGCAGAAATTTTCGGTGACGGCCCCGACCAGAACCACCCGATACGCCTGGCCGTGGCCGGCCGGCCCAACGTCGGCAAGAGCACGTTGATCAATGCCTGGCTGGGCGAAGAACGCCTGGTGGCCTTCGACCAACCCGGCACCACGCGCGACGCCATCCACATCCCCTTCGAGCGCGATGGCCAAAAGTTCGAGCTGATAGACACCGCCGGCCTGCGCCGCAAGGGCAAGGTCTTCGAGGCCATCGAGAAGTTCTCGGTGGTGAAGACGCTGCAGGCCATTGCCGATGCCAACGTCGTGTTGCTGCTGCTGGACGCCACCCAGGGCGTCAGTGACCAGGACGCGCACATCGCCGGCTACATCCAGGAATCAGGACGTGCGGTGGTCATCGCCGTCAACAAGTGGGACTTGACTGACGACTACCAGCGGCAGACGCTGCAGCGCTCCATCGAGAGCCGTTTGGCTTTCCTGAAGTACGCGCCGGTGCTGGAAATTTCGGCCATCAAGCGCCAGGGACTGATGGCCGTGTGGAAGGCCATCTTCAAGGCCCACACCTCGGCCACGGTGAAGATGAGCACGCCGGTGTTGACGCGCCTGGTGATCGAGGCCACCGAGCACCAGGCGCCGCGCCGCGACGGCCGATTCCGGCCCAAGATGCGCTATGCCCACCAGGGCGGCTCCAACCCGCCGCTGGTGGTCATTCACGGCACCTCGCTGGACCACGTCACCGAGGGCTACAAGCGCTTCCTGGAAGGCCGGCTGCGCGACCATTTCAAGCTCGTCGGCACGCCCATCCGCATCGAAATGCGATCAGCCGACAACCCCTTCGACCCCAAGTCGAAGTGACACCGCGCGGCGCCCGTCGCATCGGGCCGTCACACTGAATAGCCGCACCCGATCGCAGCGCGTTAGCCCTGTGATACCGTGTGTCCTCTCGTTTTTTACTCTCAACCAACACGGAGAATATCGTGAGCAACAAAGGCCAACTTTTGCAGGACCCCTTTCTGAACCTGCTGCGCAAAGAGCATGTGCCGGTGTCGATTTACCTCGTCAACGGCATCAAGCTGCAAGGCCACATCGAATCGTTTGACCAGTACGTGGTTCTGCTGCGCAACACCGTCACGCAGATGGTCTACAAGCACGCCATTTCGACGGTCGTGCCCAGCCGGGCGGTGAACTTCCACGCCAACGAGCCTGGCGATCCGCAGCCCTGAAGCCGGGCGCGAAGCGCAGGCTACTTTGAGCTCCACAACTGCCAACGCGGCCGATGGCGGCGAAGACGCGACCCGCGCGGTACTGGTCGGCGTCGACATCGGTGGCGACCCCTCCTTCGACGACACGCTGGACGAACTGGCCCTGTTGGCCGCTTCGGCTGGCGACACCGTGGTGGCCCGCGTCATTGCGCGGCGCAAGGCACCCGACCCGGCCCTGTTCATCGGCAGCGGCAAGGCCGACGAGATCAAGGCGCTGGTGGCGGCGACGGCCGCCCACGGTGTCATCTTCGACCAGGCCCTCAGCCCCTCGCAGCAGCGCAATCTGGAACGCCACATGGGTGTGGCGGTGGCCGACCGCACTTCGCTGATCCTGGACATCTTCGCCGACCGTGCGCAGAGCCATGAAGGCAAGTTGCAGGTGGAGCTGGCGCGCCTGCAATACATGGCCACCCGCCTGGTGGGCCGCTGGAGCCACCTGGAGCGCCAGCGCGGCGGCATCGGCACGCGCGGCGGCCCAGGCGAAGCGCAGATCGAGCTGGACAAACGCATGATCGGCGAGCGCATCAAGAGCGTCAAAGAGCGGTTGGAAAAGGTCAAGCGCCAGCGCGGCACGCAGCGCAGGGCGCGCGAGCGGCGCGGCACTTTCCGCATCTCGCTGGTGGGCTACACCAACGCCGGCAAATCCACGCTGTTCAACAACCTCGTCAAGGCGCGCGCCTACGCCGCCGACCAGCTTTTCGCCACGCTTGACACCACCACCCGCGCGCTGTGGCTGGGCGAGGCGCAAAGTTCGGTGTCGCTGTCCGATACCGTGGGTTTCATCCGCGACCTGCCGCACAAATTGGTCGAGGCCTTCGAGGCCACGCTGCAAGAGGCTGTCGATGCCGATCTGCTGCTGCACGTCATCGACGCAGCCAGTCCCGTGCTGGCGGAACAGCAGGCCGAAGTTGACCGCGTCCTCGAAGAAATCGGCGCCGGGGCTGTACCGCAATTGCTGGTCTACAACAAGGTCGACCTGCTTGAGGAATCCCTGCAGCCGCGCGAGATTGTCGACAGCATCGAGGCGCACGCCGGCGTGCGTCGCCAGCGCGTCTTCGTCAGCGCCCGCACAGGCCAGGGCCTGGTCGCACTGCGCGAAGCGATAGGCCAGATCGTGCTGGCGCGCTTGAATGCAGCGACTATCGCCCCACCTGTGACGCTGCCGGATGGCAGCATCTCCCCCAGTCTGCCCGCGCCCGAACCGGCAGACACCCCTTGATCACTTTCCGATCGCATCCCCATGAGTGAACCGCAGTCCCTTCACCTCGGCTCCCGGCTGATTGCCCTTGCGGGTGCGGCCCGTGCGCTGGTCGCCGGCATGCTGCCGGGCCGGTACGCGCGCCATCCGGCGGGTGGCACGCTGATCCACAACAACCGTGGTGACGGCCCGCCCGACCTGGACGAGCTGTGGCGCGATTTCAACCGCAAGCTCACTGGCCTGTTCGGCGGCAAAGGCGGCGACGGCAACAGCCCGAAGCGCAACGACGAGCCTTCGCCCGGCGGTCCTTTTCAGCCCGACATCAAGAACGCAGGCATCGGCGTCGGCCTGATCGCCGGCGTGGCCCTGCTGATCTGGCTGGGCAGTGGCTTCTTCATCGTGCAGGAAGGTCACCGCGCGGTGGTCACCACCTTCGGCAAGTACAGCCACACCAAAGACGCCGGCTTCCAATGGCGTTTCCCGTACCCGCTGCAGGCCCACGAAATCGTCGCCGTGACGCAGCTGCAGTCGGTGGAAGTCGGCCGCAATTCGGTGGTCCAGGCCACAGGTCTGCGCGATTCGTCGATGCTGACCCAGGACGAGAACATCGTCGACATCCGCTTCACGGTGCAGTACCGCCGTGCCGATGCCCGTTCCTACCTGTTTGAGAACAACCGCCCCGACGAAGCCGTGGTGCAGGCCGCTGAGTCGTCGGTGCGCGAGATCGTCGGCCGCAGCCGTGTCGACCTGGTCTTGTACGAGCAGCGCGACGCCATTGCGGCCGAACTGGTGAAGTCCATCCAGGCGCAACTCGACCGCCTGAAGTCGGGCATCGTGGTGGCCAATGTCAACATGCAGAACGTGCAAGTGCCTGACCAGGTGCAGGCGGCTTTCAACGATGCCGTCAAGGCCAGCGCCGACCGCGACCGCTTCAAGAACGAAGGCCAGGCCTACGCCAGCGATGTGATCCCCAAGGCCCGTGGTACGGCTTCGCGTCTGCTGGAGGAATCTGAAGGCTACCGCTCGCGGGTCATCGCCCAGGCTGAAGGCGATGGGCAACGCTTCCGCTCGGTGCTGGCTGAATATGAGAAAGCGCCCGGCGTGACCCGCGACCGGCTCTATATCGAAACCATGCAACAGGTCTATTCCAACGTCACCAAGGTGATGGTCGACAGCAAGGCCGGTTCCAACCTGCTCTACCTGCCGATGGACAAGCTGTTGCAGCAGGGCGGTGCCGCGCCCACAGCCGCCGCGCCGGCCGCCAGCACCTCCGTGCCGGTTGCCGCGCCTGTAGACCCCACCGGTACCCAGAGCGTGGACATCCGTTCGCGCGATGGCGCCCGCAGCCGTGACCGCGAAGGCCGCTAGGAGCCCATGAGCATGAACCGTATCGGACTCGTCATTGCCGGCGCGCTTATCGCGCTGATGTTGGCCACCAGCAGCCTCTTTGTTGTCGACCAGCGCCAGGTCGGCGTGGTCTATGCCTTGGGCGAAATCAAGGAAGTCATCAGCGACCCTGGCTTGCACTTCAAGCTGCCGCCGCCTTTCCAGAACGTCGTCTTTCTGGACAAGCGCGTGCAGACGCTGGACAGCCCTGAAACACGCCCCATCTTCACCGCTGAAAAGAAGAGCCTGGTCATCGACTGGCTGGTGAAGTGGCGTATTTCTGAGCCGCGTCAGTTCATCCGCAACAACGGGGCTGACTTCCGCAATCTTGAAAGCCGTCTGTCGCCCGTGGTGCAGGCCGCGTTCAACGAAGAGATCACCAAGCGCGACGTGCGCGGCGTGTTGGCGAAAGAACGCGAAGTCGTGATGAAGGACGTGCGCACGCGCCTGGCCGACGAAGCCAAGGCCTTCGGTATCGAAATCGTCGATGTGCGGATCAAGCGCGTGGACTTCGTCGCCGACATCACCGATTCGGTCTACCGGCGCATGGAGTCCGAGCGCAAGCAAGTGGCCAATGAACTGCGTTCGCAGGGCGTGGCCGACGGCGAAAAAATCAAGGCCGATGCCGACCGTCAACGCGAAGTGATCATTGCCGAGGCCTACCGCGACGCGCAGAAAATCAAGGGTGAGGGCGACGCGAAAGCCTCGGCCCTGTATGCCGATGCCTTCGGCCGCAACGCGCAGTTCGCCCAGTTCTACCGCAGCCTGGAAGCCTACCGGGCGACCTTCCGCACCAAGGGCGACGTGATGGTGCTCGACCCCAGCAGCGAATTCTTCCGCGCCATGCGCGGTGGCAGTTTGGGCGGCTCAGGCGAAGCCTCGGCTGCGCGCGGCCGCAAATAGCCCGGCAGCGCAGGCTCAGTCTGGCAGCGGCCTGCGGTTGCTGGCCGGGCGCTGAAGTGTTGGCGGCGGCGCCATCAACGGCGTCGCCGCCTACAATGCCCCTTTAAATTTCGGTGCATCCAATGCTCTCTGCGTGGCTACTGCCCGAGCACATTGCTGACGTCCTGCCGGCCCAAGCCCGGCGCGTCGAAGGCCTGCGACGGGCTCTGCTCGACCGGGCCCTGGCCTACGGTTTCGAGTTGGTCATCCCGCCGCTGCTCGAACACCTGGAATCGCTGCTGTCAGGCACCGGTCGCCAGCTCGACCTGAAGACTTTCAAGCTCGTCGACCAGCTCAGCGGCCGCATGTTGGGCCTGCGCGCCGACACCACGCCGCAAGCTGCCCGCATCGACGCCCACTTGCTGAATCGCGAAGGCGTGACCCGCCTGTGCTATTGCGGGCCGGTGCTGCACACCCTGCCAGCCGGGCTGTCGGCAACGCGTGAACCGATGCAGTTCGGCGCCGAGATCTTTGGCCACGCCGGCCTGGAAGCCGATCTGGAAGCCGCCGAACTGGCACTCGATTGCCTGGAACTGGCCAATGTCGGCCCCCTGGTCATTGACCTGGCCGATGCCCGCGTGTTGCGCGGCGTGCTGTCTGGCGTGAGCCTGGACGCGACGCAGTTGCAGGCCGTGGTGCTGGCCTTGTCGGAAAAGGATGCGTCGGCGCTGGAGGTGCTGACACACGACATGCCGGCGGCCGCGCGCAGCGGCTTGCTGGCCCTGCTGCGCCTGTACGGCGGCGACGAGGTGCTGGACATCGCGCGGCGTGAATTGCCGCTGGGCCCGCTGGTCAGCGCAGCGCTTGATCAATTGCAATGGTTGGCAGCGCATTTGCGCGCCGCGGTGCCCGGCCTGAAGATTGGCTATGACCTGTCGGACATGAGCGGCTACGCCTACTACAGCGGCCTGCGCTTCGCGGTCTACGGTGCCGGCAGCAGCGACTCTTTGGCCCGAGGTGGCCGCTACGACGAGGTCGGTGCGATCTTTGGTCGGAACCGGCCTGCCGTGGGTTTCAGCCTCGATTTGAAGGCGCTGGCCGAAGTTGCTGGCCCGTCAGCGGCTGGTGCCGCCATTCGCGCGCCCTGGGGAGAAGAACCCGCGCTGCGCGCAGCGGTGCGCCGCTTGCGCGACAGCGGTGAAACCGTGCAGGCCATGCTGCCCGGTCATGAATTTGAAGCCCAGGCGTACGCGTGCGATCGCGAGCTGGTGCATGTCGATGGACACTGGGTTTTGCGCGCCTTGGGCGCTGCAAGCCTGCCCTGAAATCTGAAGGAAACTGCCAATATGCAAGCAGCCGTTCGGCCCGGTGCGGGTCGCAATGTCGTGGTCGTCGGTACCCAATGGGGCGATGAAGGCAAGGGCAAGATCGTCGATTGGTTGACCGACCACGCCCAGGGCGTGGTGCGCTTCCAAGGTGGCCACAACGCGGGTCACACGCTGGTCATCGCCGGTCGCAAGACGGCCCTGCAACTGATCCCCTCGGGCGTGATGCGCGAAGGCGTGGCCTGCTACATCGGCAACGGTGTGGTGGTTGACCCGGCGCACATGCTGCAAGAGATCGCGCGCATCGAGGCCTTGGGCATCGATGTGCGTTCGCGGCTCTTCCTGTCGGAAGCCTGCCCGCTGATCCTGCCCTTCCACGTCGAACTTGATCGCGCCCGCGAAAGCCGCCGTGAAATCAGCGGCGACGGCAAGATCGGCACCACCGGCAAGGGCATAGGACCGGCATACGAAGACAAGGTGGCCCGACGTGCGCTGCGCGTGCAAGACCTGAAGCACCCGGCGCGTTTTGAGTCGAAGCTGCGCGAACTGGTGGACCTGCACAACGCTGAGTTGGTGGGTTTCCTGAAGGCGACTGCGCTCGACTGGAAGCCGATGCTCGATGGCGCCATGCAGGCGGCCGAACACCTGCAGCCACTGATGGCCGACGTCGGCTACCGCCTGTTCAACGCCCACGCTGCCGGGGCCAACCTGCTGTTTGAAGGCGCCCAAGGCACCCTGCTGGACATTGACCACGGCACCTATCCCTACGTCACCTCGAGCAACTGCGTGGCAGGCAATGCAGCGGCCGGTTCGGGCGTGGGCCCGGGCATGCTGCACTACATCCTGGGCATCACCAAGGCCTACACCACGCGCGTGGGCGGCGGGCCTTTCCCCACCGAGCTCGACATCGACCAGCCCGGTGGCGTCGGCCACCACCTGTCCACCGTCGGCCAAGAGCGCGGCACCGTCACCGGCCGTGCCCGCCGTTGTGGCTGGCTGGATGCGGCAGCGCTCAAGCGTTCCATCATCATCAACGGCGTGTCGGGCCTGTGCATCACCAAGCTCGACGTGCTGGACGGCCTGCCTGAAATCCTGATCTGCACCGGCTACAAGCTGGGCGGCAAGGTGCTGGACGTGCTGCCGATGGATGCCGACGAGATCGCGGCCTGCGAGCCGATCTACGAAAGCCTGCCGGGCTGGTCCGACACGACAGCCGGCCTGACGAACTGGGAACAGTTGCCGGTCAACGCCAAGCGCTACCTGGAACGCATGCAAGCGCTCATCGGTGCGCCCATCGACATGGTCTCGACCGGCCCTGATCGCGTGCACACCATCCTGCTGCGCCACCCATTTCGCGCCTGATGGCGCACCGGCAACCGCTGAACTTTTAGGAGAACCCGAGCATGCTCACCGACGACGGCAAGCACCTGTACGTGTCCTGGGACGAGTACCACCTGCTGACCGAAAAACTGGCGCTGAAGGTGGCCGCCTCAGGCTGGCAGTTCGACCAGATCCTGTGCCTGGCCCGAGGCGGCATGCGCCCGGGTGATGTGCTGTCGCGCGTCTTCGACAAGCCCCTGGCCATCATGTCCACCAGTTCCTACCGCGCCGACGCCGGCACCATCCAGGGCCGGCTGGACCTGGCCAAGTACATCACCATGCCCAAGGGCGAATTGGCGGGGCGCGTGCTGCTGGTGGACGACCTGGCCGACACCGGCGTGACCCTTCAAGCCGTGGTGGATCGCCTGCGTGGCATGCCGGCGATCCAAGAGCTTCGAGCGGCGGTGTTGTGGGTCAAGGGCGTGTCGACCTACCAGCCGGACTACTCGGTCGAAACGCTGCCGACCAGCCCGTGGATCCATCAGCCCTTCGAGGAATACGACAACCTCAGGCCCGAAGGACTGGCCAAGAAATTTGCGGTTTGACGAAAAAAAGGCCGGCCTGTTTTGCAACATGCCGGCCTTCAACTTGGATCATTCGCCTGATCCACAAAGACAAAAGGCCGGTACTTGCGTACCGGCCCTCAATCATTTTGGTGCCCAGAAGAGGACTCGAACCTCCACGCCGTTAAGCGCTAGTACCTGAAACTAGTGCGTCTACCAATTCCGCCATCTGGGCGACGGGAACTTAGGACTATACCATCAAAGAAAACAAAACATCAAGCACTCTGAACAGCGGAGTTGCAATGCCCGGTGAACTCGACGGTCGCGTCGAAGGCCACCGCGACGGCCACGGTCTGGTCTTCACCGACAACGGTGAGGCGCCGGTCTATCTGGCGCCGCAGGAAATGCGCACGGTGTTGCACAAGGACCGGGTCCGCGTGCGTGTGCTGCGCTACGACCGCAAGGGCCGTCCTGAAGGCCGTGTCACCGAAATCCTGGAGCGCCGCAAGACCCCCATCATTGGCCGCCTGCTTCACGAGAGTGGACAGTGGGTGGTGGCGCCCGAAGACAGCCGCTACGGCCAGGACATCCTGATCCCCAAGAACGCCATCGCCAACGCGACGGTGGGGCAGGTGGTGGCCGTTGAGTTGACCGAGCCGCCGTCCTTGCATGCGCAGCCGGTGGGCCGCGTGGCCGAGGTGCTGGGCGAGATCGACGACTCGGGCATGGAGATCGAAATCGCTGTGCGCAAGTACGAGGTGCCGCACGAATTCACGCCCGAGACGCTGGCGCAAGCCGCCGCGCTGCCGGAGAAGCTGCGCGCGGCTGATCGCAAGAACCGCGTCGACCTGAGCGATGTGGCGCTGGTCACCATCGACGGCGAAGACGCACGCGACTTCGACGACGCCGTCTACTGCGAGCCCTTCAAGCGAGGCCGCGGCAAGAGCGCGCTGGAAGGCTGGCGGC
>JAYVBO010000623.1:0-2376 GCA_043750435.1 Betaproteobacteria bacterium
CAACAAAGACCCCGAAGGCATGCGCAGCCGCGAGAAGTTCTTTTGGCAAAGCGTGATCGGCATCGTCGCCGCGCTCTACCTGGCCTTCAGCGTCAGCGAAACCAGCAACTTGCGCGTGCTGGAACTCTTCCTGCGCTGGGTCAGCAGCGGCTTTTCCAACACCCTGCCGCCGCGGGCCGACCTGATGGTGCCCTTCTTCAAGACCGTCAGCTACCCGCTGGGCGTCTTCGGCTTCATCTTCCTGACCTGGTTCGTCATCGTCGGCGCCAGCAATGCGGTGAACTTCACCGACGGGTTGGACGGCCTGGCCATCATGCCGGTGGTGATGGTCGGCTCGGCCCTGGGCATTTTTGCCTACGTCACCGGCAGCGCGGTGTTCAGCAAATACCTGCTCTTCCCGCACATCCCGGGTTCGGGTGAATTGTTGGTGTTCTGCGCGGCCATGGCTGGCGCCGGCCTGGCCTTTCTGTGGTTCAACGCCAACCCGGCGCAGGTCTTCATGGGCGACGTGGGCGCGCTGTCCTTGGGCGGGGCGCTGGGCACCATCGCGGTCATCACGCGCCAGGAAATCGTGCTCGGCATCATGGGCGGCATCTTCGTCGCCGAAGCGCTGAGCGTGATGATCCAGGTCGGCTGGTTCAAGTACACCAAGAAGCGTTTTGGCACCGGCCGCCGGGTGTTCCTGATGGCGCCGCTGCACCACCACTTCGAGAAGAAGGGCTGGCCGGAACAGCAGGTCGTCGTGCGTTTCTGGATCATCACCATGCTGCTGTGCCTGGTCGGCCTGGCCAGCCTGAAGCTGCGATGAACTTCCTCAAGGATCTTCACGTGCTGGTGCTGGGCCTGGGCGACAGCGGCCTGGCCATGGCCCGCTGGTGCGCGCGCCACGGCGCCCTGGTCACGGCCTGGGATTCACGCGACAGCGCACCCGGCATGGCCGCACTGCGCCATGAATGGCCGGCCGTGGACATCATCAGCGGCCCGCTGGGCGTGGACCGCCTGATCGGCATGCAGCTGGTCTTGAAGAGCCCCGGCCTGGCACCCAGCGACGCGCGCGTGGCGCCGCTGCTGGACGAAGCGCGGGCCATCGGCATCGCGGTGCAGGGCGAACTCGACTTGTTCGCGCGCGCTTTGGCTGATCTGCAGGCCGACGGCGGCTACGCGCCGCAGGTGCTGGCCATCACCGGCACCAACGGCAAGACCACCACCACCGCCATGACCGCGATGCTGGTGGCGCGCGCCGGCAAGCGCGTGGCGGTGGCCGGCAACATCGGGCCGACGCTGCTGGACACCCTGAGCGCCTGTCTGGACCAGCCCATCGACGAACGCCCCGAGGTCTGGGTGCTGGAACTGTCCAGCTTCCAGCTGGAAGGTGGCGGCAGCGGCGTGAAGGGCTTCGAACCCAGCGCCGCTGCGGTGCTGAACATCACCCAAGACCACTTGGACTGGCATGGCAGCATGGCGGCCTACACGGCGGCCAAGGCGCGTGTCTTCGGTTCGGCCGTTGGCAG
Source organism: Betaproteobacteria bacterium (assembly GCA_043750435.1). Classification (GTDB taxonomy): domain Bacteria; phylum Pseudomonadota; class Gammaproteobacteria; order Burkholderiales; family Burkholderiaceae_C; genus Rubrivivax. The sequence goes on from JAYVBO010000623.1 coordinate 1,512, forward strand.
CACGGCCACCCTGGTCATCAATGCCGACGACCCGGCAGTGGAAGCGCTGGTGCCGCAGCCTTTGCCGGTCAAAGGCAAGGCCAAACCCAAGCCGATCACGCAGACGGTGATGCGCTTTGGCCTGGGCGCCCCCTGCCACCCCGGCGACTTCGGTCTGGTCACCGAAAACGGCATGGCCTGGCTGGTGCGCGCCTTGCCGGTGGACGAGACCTTCAAGCTGAAGAAGGGCGAGGAACTGGAAATCCATTTGCAGCGTTTGATGCCCGCCGACGCGCTGCGCGTGCGCGGCCGCCACAACGCCGCGAATGCGCTGGCCGCCTTGAGTTTGGCCACCGCCATCGGCTGCACGCTGGCGCCCATGCTGCACGGCCTGCGTGAATACGCCGGTGAACCGCACCGTGTGCAGCCGGTGGGCATGGTCGGCGAGGTCGAGGCCTATGACGACAGCAAGGGCACCAACGTGGGTGCCACCGTGGCCGCGCTGAACGGCCTGGGTGCCGACAAGACGCCGTCCAAGCTGGTGGTGATCCTGGGCGGCGACGGCAAGGGCCAAGACTTCAGCCCGCTGACCGCGCCACTGGCCCGCCACGCGCGGGCGGTGGCCACCATCGGGCGTGACGCGGCGGCCATTGAAGCCACCATCGAAGGCGCCGTCCCGGGCATGCCCCTGCAGCGTTTCAGCACGCTGCCCGCCGCCGTGAACTGGTGCTTCGAACAAGCGCTGCCCGGTGACGCCGTGCTGCTGAGCCCGGCCTGCGCCAGCCTGGACATGTTCCGCAATTACGCCCACCGCGCCGAGGTCTTCGTGGCGGCGGTGCAGGCCCTGGCGCTGGAGCGCGGGCAGGCATGAGCGCGTTCGCCGCCT
>JAYVBO010000624.1:0-2371 GCA_043750435.1 Betaproteobacteria bacterium
GGGCCCACCAATACCCCCCCCCCCCCGCCGCAACAGCCCGGTTTAGCCCTGGGCCCCGGCCCTGCTCAAGCCGGCAGTTCGCCCAAAGGCTGCTGCATCAGGCGCTCCACAAAGGCGCGGCGCGCCTGTCGTTCATCCGCCGAGCCCTGGCGGTGCAGCAGCGACTCGGCCACCTCGTAGCTGTAGAGCACGAAGGCCCGCATGCGCGCTTCGGCCGCGTCAAAACCCAGCGCCTGGAACACCACGGCGTGGTAGCCGATGCGGCTGGCGTCGGCTTCGTCCACCGCCTGCCGGGCCATGTCGTCGCGCCGGGCCCAGGCGCGTATGGCCAGTTCGATGCGCGCCGCCTTGACCGCCGCGCGGCCGCGAAAGGGCAGTGAGATCACATCGCGCAATTGCTCACGCGGGTCGTCGCGCGCACTTTCCAGGCGCCGCGTCAACTGCGCCGTGCTGCGTTCAGCCCAGCCCTGCAGCACGCGGCGCAGCAGGTCTTCGCGGTCGCGGAAATGCCAGTAGAAGCTGCCGCGCGTAACACCCAGCTGGCCGGCCAGCGTGTCCACGCGCACGTGGTCGATGCCTTGGTCCACCAGCACGGTGGTGGCGGCTTCTATCCAGTTGTCGGGCGTGAGTGTGGGGCGGGCAGCGGTCATACCGGCACGATGATGCCATGCCATGCAGTGCTGTATGGAACCCGGGGCAAACCCGGATGCGCCCGACCGAAGGCCGCCCTAGCATTGCTCCAAACACATACGCATGTGTATGGACAGAACCAGACGCAGGTTCATACCGATGGAGACCTGGATGGCGACGCCCTTTCTCGACGACCCCCGCATGCTGGCCCCGCGCCGCGTGCTGAAGACCGATCTGGGTGGCGGCGCCTTCGAACTGCAGTCACCCGAACCCTTGGCGCCCTACGCGCGCTGTGTGGGCGAGTGGCTGCAACAGTGGGCCGCGCAGACGCCCGAGGCCATCGCCTTCGCCGAGCCGCTGGCTGGCAAAGGTGGCTGGCGGCAGTTGTCGTGGGCTGCATTGCGCCAGCAGGTGGGCGCCGTCGCCCAGGGCCTGCTGAACCTGGACCTGCCGGCGCACAAGCCGGTGGTGGTGCTGTCCGACAACAGCCTGGACCACTTGGTACTGCTGCTGGCCGGCATGCACATCGGCCGCGCCGTGTGCACCGTCTCCAGCGGTTACTGCCGGCTGGCCGGCGGCGACTACAGCCGCATCCACGGCATTTTGCAAACGCTGGACCCGGGCGTGGTCTACGCGTCTGACGCAGCGGTCTACGGGCCGGCACTGGCCAACGCCGGCATCCAGGCGGTGGCCGTGTTCAGCACCGGCGCGGCCAGCCACCCAGGCGCCCTGCCCTACGCCGCTCTGGCCGCCACAGCCGAAACCACCGCCGTGATGCAAGCCTTTGCGGCCATCACGCCCGACACCCACGCCAAATACCTGCTGACCAGTGGTTCCACCGGCCACCCCAAGGTGGTCATCAACACCCACCGCATGCTCTGCGCCAACCAGCAAATGCTGGCCCAGACCCTGCGTTTCCTGGACCTGGAAAAGCCGGTGCTGCTGGACTGGCTGCCCTGGAGCCACACCTTCGGCGGCAACCACAACGTGAACATCGTGCTGCGCACCGGCGGCACGCTGTTCATCGACGACGGCAAACCCATGCCGGGCGCCATCGACAAGACCATCGCCCACCTGCGTGATGTCGAAAATTCGGTCCAGCCCACGGTCTACTTCAACGTGCCGCGCGGCTACGAGATGATGCTGCCGGCGCTGGAGGCCGACGAGGCCCTGGCGCGCCGCTTCTTCGGCAAGTTGCGCATGCTGTTCTACGCCGGCGCCGGCATGCCGGTGTCCACCTGGAAACGTCTGGAAGCCGTGGCCGCGAAGGTGCGCCTGGGTTCCGACATGGGGCCGCTGTGGCTGACCACCTCCTGGGGCAGCACGGAAACCGCGCCGGCCATCACTTTCGCCAGTTGGCGTCTTGACGGCCCCGGCGTCATCGGCCTGCCGCTGCACGGCGCCCGCCTGAAGTTCGTGCCCAACGGGGGCAAGCTGGAAATGCGCGTCAAGGGCGACCACATCTTCCCGGGCTACCGCAACAACCCCGAGGCCACGCAGGCGGCCTTCGACGAAGACGGCTACTACTGCATCGGCGACGCGGGCTATCTGGCCGATGAAGCCGACCCGCTGCAAGGCGTGGTCTTCAACGGCCGCGTGGCCGAAGACTTCAAGCTGACCAGCGGCACCTGGGTCAGCGTGGGCACCTTGCGCGTGAAGGTGGTTTCGGCGCTGGCCCCGTATGCGCAAGACGTGGTCATCACCGGCCACGACCGCAGCGAAATCGGCGCGCTGGTGTTCC
>JAYVBO010000625.1:0-2365 GCA_043750435.1 Betaproteobacteria bacterium
CGTTCCTGGACCACGCGCAGCAGCTTGCTCTGCATCTGCAGCGGCAAATCGCCGATTTCGTCCAGGAACAGCGTGCCGCCCTGCGCGGCCTGGAAGAAGCCTTCGCGGTCTTCGTTGGCACCGGTGAAGGCGCCCTTGCGGTAGCCGAAGAACTCGGCTTCCAGCAAGGCGTCGGGGATGGCCCCGCAGTTCACCGCCACGAAGGGCAGTGCGGCGCGCGGCGACACCTGATGAATGGCCCGCGCGACCAGTTCTTTGCCCGTGCCCGACTCGCCGTGCACCAGCACCGGCGCCATGCTGCGCGCCACGCGTTCGACCAGCGCGCGCACCTGTTGCATGGCCGCTGAAGTGCCGACGATGCGGTCCAGCGCCGGATGCACGCCGGGCGCGGTCAGCGCGGGCAGGCGGCGGGTGGTTTCGCCTGTCGATTCAGGCGCCGCAGCCGCCGCCGCCGGGTGGGGCAAACGACCCAGCGCCGAGGCCACCACGGCGCGGAACTGCCGCAGGTCCACCGGCTTGGTCAGGTAGTCGTAGGCGCCGGCCTTCAGCGCCTCTACCGCGTTCTCGGGCGAACCGTAGGCAGTGATGATGATGGCCTTTTCGCGCCGGCCAGCTTCGTCCATGCGGCGCAGCAGGTCCAGGCCGGTGCCGTCGGGCAGGCGCATGTCGGTGATGACCAACTGGTAGCCGCCCGGCGCGCGCGACTGCAGCAGGGCCCAGCCCTCTTCGACCGACCCCGCGCATTCGACGTCGTAGCCCTCGCGCAGCAGCGTCAGTTCGTACAGCGTGCACAGGTCGGGCTCGTCGTCCACCACCAGGAGGCGCAGGCTGGGAACGGGCAAGGCGGAAGCAGGGCTCATCGGGGTGTGGGGCGGGTGTGCGGATAGACGTGCCCAGGCTCAGGCGGGTTCCAGCGGCAGGGCGCCGGCGGGGTCAGCCATGTCGACGAGGGCGGCGCGCCGCATGCTCACGGTGAATTCGTTGCACAGGCGTTCAGCGCTGGGGCGCGGCCGGTATTCGATGCGCGCGCCATAGCGCTCGCAAAGTTCGCGGCAAATGTACAGGCCCAGGCCCGAGCCCCGGCTGCGCGTGCTGAAGAAGGGCTCGAAGAGGTAACGTTCGATTTCCGACGCGATGGGCGGGCCATCGCTGAGCACCGACAGCTGCAACCAGTGCTCGTCGCGCACGGCCAGGCGCAGGAAGATGGCGCCCGGCGCGGCACTGGCATGGCGGTGGGCGTTGTCCAGCAAGTTGACCAGCACGCGGCGCAGGTGTTCGGCGTCGAAAACCACGCCCAGGCGCGCCGTCGGCAGCTCGAAACGCAGCCGGCTGTCGGGCGCCAGCGCCAGGTCGGCGGTGCGCGCCCAGTCCACGGTGGCGTCGGCCACGGCGGCAGCGGCGTCGATGGCCTGCACCTCGGGTGCGGCACCGGGCGCCACTTCCATCACGTCGTCCACCAGGCGTTTCAGGCGCAGCACGTTGTCGGCCACCATCTGCGACAAACGCTGCTGCGCCGGCACCGTCAGGTCTTCCTGCAGCAGGGCATTGGCCTGCGCGATGGCCATCAGCGGGTTGCGAATTTCATGCGCAATGCCGGCCGACACGCGGCCCATCGCGGCGAGTTTTTCTTGCCGGATGCGGGCCTGCAGGGTGCGCACGTCTTCCAGCAGCAACACCGCGTGCGGCTCACCCACGGGCGACGCTGCATCGTCATCGGCCGGCAGGCCATCGCGTTCCAGGCGGCGCCCGCGCATGAAGCGCACGCGCAGGCGCAGGGTGCGGGTCTGCCCCTCAGCGAAGGCCAGGGTCACGTCGCTGCCGGCTTCGGGCCAGCTGTCGTCGGCCAGCGCCTGCGCCGCCGCCGCATGCAGGGCCGCCCAGGCCGGCGAGCGGTCCATCGCAAACGGCGCCGGCACGCACAGGCCCTGGTCCACCAGCAGCGCCCGCGCTGCAGGGTTGGCGGCACGCACGCGCAGTTGGCGGTCCACCACCAGCACGCCGTCGGCCATTTCCTCGATCACCAGGCGGTTCAGTTGCGCCTGCTGACGGGCCAGTTCACGGCTGCCGCGTGCGGCCAGCTCTTCACGCGCCAGCCGGCCGGCCAGTTCACCGGCCAGCAGCGTGATCAGGAACAGCCCCAAGCCGGCCAGGCCCGACTGCAGCATCAGGGCCGGCGCGTCGGCACTGCTGGGCGCCGTGCGCCAGGTCACCGCCAGCAGCAGCAGGGCCACAGCGGCGGCGGTGCCCAGCGCCTTGAGCCGCCCGGTCAGCACGCCGGCCATCAACACCGGCAGCACCAGCAGGGCCGCGTAGTTGAAAGACGACCCGGCTTCCAGCACATGCAGCAGGGCGAAGGCCAGCAGGT
>JAYVBO010000626.1:0-12618 GCA_043750435.1 Betaproteobacteria bacterium
GTACGCGGGTTGCCGATGCAGTACAGATAGCCCACCGGAATGTGGATCCAGTGGTAGTCGTCATGGCCGCCGGCCTCGACCAGCAGCACCCGGCAATCCGGGTCGACCGACAGGCGGTTGGCCAGCAGACAACCGGCGGTGCCGGCGCCCACCACGATGTAGTCGTAAGTCACGTCGCTCATCAGGAACCCGGTTTCAGTGCGTCAGCGGCGTGGCCAGCACCGGGAAAAGTTTCGTCAAGCCGTCGGCAAGCAATTCGACGGCCATGGCCGCCAGGATCAGGCCCATCAAGCGCGTCATCACATTGATGCCCGTGCGGCCCAGCACCTTGGCGATTCGGCCCGAGGCGGTGAACGCCAGGTAGGTGACGACGCCGATCACCACGCCGTAGCCGACCAGCACGCCGATCTGCCACAAGTGGGTCGTCTTTTCGGCGTAGATGACCATGGTCGAAATCGTCGCCGGGCCGGTCAACAGCGGAATGGTCAGCGGCACCACGGCGATGCTGGCGCCGGCATCCAGCTTCTCGCTGGCTTCGGTCACGTCACTGGGCTTGGACTCGGCCGGCTGGGCGTTCAGCATGGCCAGCGAGCTGATCAGCAGCAGCGTGCCGCCGCCGACCTGGAAGGACGCCAGCGTGATGCCGAAGAACTCGATGACCTTCAGCCCGGCCACCGCGCTGACCGCGATGACCACAAAGGCCGTGAAAGCGCTGATGCGTATCGTCTCGCGGCGCTGTTCGGGCGTGAAGGCCTGCGTGAAATGGATGAAGAAAGGCACCACGCCTATCGGGTTGACGATAGCGAGCAACGCAATCAAGGGCTTCAGCAGATCCATGCGGCGATGGTAGGGGCTGCGGCGGGCCCCGCCGACCACACCTTCCCGCTGTGAAGTGTTGCAGGCGCCATGAATTTGGCTTGCCAAGTCAAATTTTGCTGAGGGCTGGCTTTACAGCTGTGGGTATGGGGTGACTTAATACGGAGTCTGTGTCTGGCAGCCGCACCTTTCGCTTGATTGGTTCACGCAGGGTTGAGCTCCACATGGTTTTTCTAGGTACTTTTGAGGGCTCCCCGTGGGAAACAAACTTTACGTCGGTAATCTGGCCTATTCGGTTCGCGATGACACGCTGCTGCAGGCTTTTTCGCAATTTGGCACCGTGACTTCCGCCAAGGTCATGATGGACCGTGAAACGGGCCGTTCCAAGGGCTTCGGCTTTGTGGAAATGGGCTCTGATCCGGAAGCGCAAGCTGCCATCAATGGCATGAACGGCCAGCCCGTCGACGGTCGCGCCGTCGTGGTCAACGAAGCCCGTCCGCGTGAAGAGCGCCCAGGTGGCTTCGGTGGCGGCGGTGGCGGTCCCCGCAGCGGTGGCGGCGGTGGCGGCTACGGCGGCGGTGGTGGTGGTGGTGGCTACGGTGGTGGCGGCAGCGGTGGCGCTGGTGGCGCTGGCGGTGCTGGCGGCGGCGGTGGCCGCAGCCCCTACGGTGGCGGCGGTGGTGGCGGCGGTGGCCGCAGCCCCTACGGCGGCGGTGGCGGCGGTGGGCGTAGCGGCGGCGGTGGCGGCGGCTACGGTGGTGGTGGCGGCGGCGGTAGCCGTGGCGGCTACTGATCCACGCGGATCCGTACCAGCAGCATGATCAGGGCACCTTGGGGTGCCCTTTTTCATGGGCCGCTCAGCTGCGTCGGGGCTTGCGGCCGCGACCGGCAAAGAGGCGGTCGAACAGGCGGTTCGGCAGCACCCGCAGCAGTTTGGCAACGATGGCCATCTGCCAGGGTATGACGCGGTAGCTGACACCCGCAGCGATGGCTTTGAAGGCGGCGTCAGCAAAACGCTCGGCCGGCATCAGAAAGGGCATAAGGTAGGGGTTGCGCGCGGTCAGCGGCGTGGCGATATAGCCCGGCAGCAGCGTCACCACCTGCACGCCGGTGCCCCGGCATTCACCGCGCAGGCTTTCGCAATAGGCCACCACGCCGGCCTTGCTGGCGTGGTACGCGCCATGGCCGGGCATGGCACGGATGGCCGCAACACTGGCGATACCCACCAGCTTGCCTGACCCGCGCTGGCGCATGCGCCGCAAGAACGGGTGGAAGGTGGCGGCCAGCCCGATGTTGTTAACGGCAAAGGTGTCGCGCATCACCGCCAGGTCGGCGCGCTCGCCGGTGTCCATGCCCACGCTGATGCCGGCGTTGGCAATCACCACATCAGGCAGGCCCTGGCTGGCGATGCAGCGCTGGGCCGCTTCGATGATGCTGTCGGGCAACGCCACGTCGGCGCCGTAGACCTGGGCGCGGTCGGCGTCCAGGCCTTGCGCGGCCACCCAGCGCGCCAGTTCGTCGGTGCGCCGAGCCACCAGGGCCAGCCGCCAGCCCGCCTGGGCGTAGCGCGCGGCCAGGGCTTGGCCGATGCCGCTGGACGCACCGGTGATGAAAACCAGCGGCGCCGGCGTGCTCATCGCTTCACCGATGCGGGTGCCATCACAGCGCGCAGCGGGCCTTTGAGTTCCAGACGGTGCGCGCCATGGTCGTAGTCCAGGCCGGCGGCGTGCAAATCGGTGGCCCCCATCTGCACGCGCACCGGCAGGTGGCTGCGCACGCGCTCGGTGACGAAAAAGGCCTGCAGGAATTCGCTGCGCATGACCAGGGTGCTGTCGCCTTCGCGTTCGCTGGTCACCTCGGCGCCGCCCAGCAATTGCAACTCGCTGCCATCGCCATTGCCGATGGCGCGCTGCGCGTGGGCCAGCGTCACGCGGCCGTCGGGCGCGATGGCCCGGATAACCGCGCCGTCGATCTCGATGCGGTCGGTGGCCGGGAAATGGCGCATCTGCTCGCCCTCGATGCGCAGCTTCAGCTTGCCCGCCGGGTCGAAGCGCTCCAGCGCGAAACGGCTCATCGTGTAGTCAGGCTCGGCCGACACCGCGCGAACTTCTTCGGGTGCGGGCGTATGCGGCGAGTTTTTCACCAGCCCCCAGGTGGCCAAAGCCAACAGGGTCATCAGCAGCAGGGGCGAATAGGCCGAGACGGCAGCGCGCAGGCGCAGATGCCAAGGCATGTCGGCGCGCAAGGCGGCGCCGTCGGCCGGGCCCAGCGAGATCGGCACCTCGGGCAGATCGGGCAGGTGCAGTTCGATGCTCATAGGGCGCGCTAGCGGCCGTCCAGCGTCTGCAGATGGCCCTGCAGCAGCGCGGCGTAGCGGCCGGCAGCCACCAGAAGCAGGTCGCAGAATTCTCGCGCCGCGCCGTGGCCGCCGGCGGCCGTGGTGACGTAATCGGCCAAGGCACGCACTTCGGTGTGGGCGTTGGCCGGCGCGCAGGCGAAGCCGGCGCGGGCCAGCAGCGGCAGGTCGGGCCAGTCGTCGCCGATGGCGGCCACGTCGGGCCAATTCAGCTGCAGGCTGGCCAGCAAGGTGTTGGCCGCCGCCAGTTTGTCGTGCGCGCCGTAGACCGCGTGCGCCAGGCCCAGGTCGGCGACCCGCCGGCGCACGGCTGGTGAGTCGCGGCCGGTGATAACCAACGGCTCGATGCCCCCTTGCCGCAGCAGCTTCAGGCCGTGGCCATCCAGCGCCGAAAAAGCCTTCACGGTTTCGCCTTGCTCGCTGATGTACAGCCGACCGTCGGTGAGCACGCCGTCCACGTCAAAGATGGCCGCCTTCATGCCTAGGCCTGTCCCCTGAGCCAGCAACAGGAGGTCAGGCGAGAAAGTGAGTGTGGGCTTCAGTGTTCGCATACCGCAGCCTCAGATGACTTTCGCCCGCATCAGATCATTGGAATTCAGTGCGCCCACCAGCAAGCCGGCGGCGTCCACCACCAGCACGCTGGTGACGCGGTGCAGTTCCATCACCCCGGCCGCTTCGACCGCCAGTGCGCCGGCGCGCACCAGGCGCGGGGCGTTGTGCATCACGCGCTCGGCGGTCAGGCTGCGCAGGTCGGCGTGCTCGCCGTGCTCGATCAGGCGGCGCAAATCGCCGTCGGTGAAGATGCCCAGCGGCCGTCCGGCGGCGTCGGCCACAGCGGTGAAACCCAAGCCCTTGCCGGTCATTTCGCGCAGCAACTCGTTGAAGGTGGCGGTGGGCGCCACGCGCGGTACGGCGTCGCCGCTGCGCATCAGGTCTTGCACATGCATCAGCAGCTTGCGGCCCAGGCTGCCGCCGGGGTGCGAGCGCGCGAAGTCTTCGGCCTTGAAGCCGCGGGCGTCCAACAAGGCCACGGCCAGCGCGTCGCCCAGCGCCATTTGCACCGTGGTGCTGGCAGTGGGTGCCAAGTTCAGCGGGCAGGCTTCTTCGTCCACCGCGCTGGAAATGACGGTGTGCGCGTGGCGCGCCAGGGTCGATTCGGCACCGCCGGTGATGGCCACCATCTGCACGCCCAGGCGCAGCAGGGCCGGCAGGATGGCCGCCAGTTCGTCGCTTTCGCCGCTGTTGCTGATGGCCAGCACCACGTCGCCCGGCAGCACCATGCCCAGGTCGCCGTGGCTGGCCTCGGCCGGGTGGACAAACATCGCCGGCGTGCCGGTGGACGCCAGCGTGGCGGCTATCTTGCGGCCCACGTGGCCGCTTTTGCCCATGCCCATCACCACCACGCGGCCGCTGCAGGCCAGCATCACCTGCACCGCCTGCGCAAAACTGGCGCCCTGGCTGGCCGCCAACTTGTTCAGCGCGCGGGCTTCAATTTCCAGCGTGCGCACCGCCATTTGCAGCGCGCGCTGCGCGTCAAACGGGTTCGCGGATTTCATGGCAGGACGGCTCGAATAGCATCGACCGATTCTAGGCACCCGCGCCATGGCCAGCACCCTCGAACTCGTCCTGCTCTACCTGGTCGCCGCCGTGCTCGGCGTGGTGGCCTGCCGCTCGCTGAAACTGCCGCCCATGCTGGGCTATCTGGTGGTGGGCGTGGTGATAGGCCCGAACGCGCTGGCGCTGGCTAAAGACACCGCCGGCGTGAAGTACCTGGCCGAGTTTGGCGTGGTCTTCCTGATGTTCGTCATCGGCCTGGAATTCAACCTGCCCAAGTTGCGCAGCATGCGCACCCTGGTGTTCGGGCTGGGGCTGTCGCAGGTTTTGCTGACCATCGCGGTCACCTTGCTGGGTCACTTTCTGCTGGTCTGGGGCTACGCCACCCTGCTGAAAGGCACTTGGGACATGGGCTGGCAGGGCGCGGTGGTGCTGGGCGGCGCGGTGGCCATGTCTTCAACCGCAATCGTCGTGAAGATGATGGCCGAGCGGCTGGAACTGGAAAGCCTGCACGGCAAGCGCGTGCTGGCCGTGCTGCTGTTCCAGGACTTGGCTGTGGTGCCGCTGCTGGTGCTGATACCGGCCCTGGGCGAACCGGCGCGCGACTTGGTGCAGGCCATGGCCTGGGCCGGACTCAAGGCCGGGGTCTTGCTGACCCTGCTGCTGGTGGGCGGCCAGAAGGTGATGCGAGCATGGCTGACGCTGGTGGCGCGGCGCAAGAGCGAAGAGCTGTTCATGCTGAACCTGCTGCTGGTGACGCTGGGCTTGGCCTGGCTGACCGAGAACTTCGGCCTGTCGCTGGCGCTGGGCGCTTTTGTGGCCGGCATGCTGGTCGCCGAGACCGAATACAAGCACCAGGTCGAGACCGACATCCGGCCCTTTCACGACGTGCTGCTGGGACTGTTCTTCATCACCATCGGCATGAAGCTGGACTGGCGGCCGGTGCTCGACCAATGGCTGCTGGTGCTGTTGATGACCACGCTACCGGTCTTCGCGAAATTCGCCTTGGTGGCGGCGCTGGCCCGGGCCTTTGGCGCCGCGCCGGGTGTGGCCTTGCGCACCGGCCTGTACCTGGCGCAGGCCGGTGAATTCGGCTTCGTGCTGCTGACCCTGGGTGCAGAACGCGGCCTGGTGTCTGCAGCCTGGGTCAGCCCGGTGCTGGCCAGCATGGTGCTGTCGATGCTGGCCACGCCCTTCGTCATCCTGTACAGCAACCGCATCGTCAACCGCCTCAGCGCCAGCGACTGGCTGATGCAGTCGGTGGCGCTGACCACCATCGCCAAGCGCAGCATCGCCGCCGAACGCCACGTCATCATCTGCGGCTACGGCCGCAGCGGGCAAAACCTGGCGCGGCTGTTGTCACCCGAGAAAATCCCCTACATGGCGCTCGACCTCGACCCCGACCGCGTGCGCCAGGCCGCCGCCGCCGGCCAGAGTGTGGTTTTTGGCGACGCCGCGCGCCTGCAAAGCCTGATGGCCGCCGGCCTGGCGCGGGCGGCGGCGGTGGTCGTCAGCTACCACGACACCCCTTCGGCGCTGAAGATCCTGGCGCTGGTGCAGGCCCACGCGCCCACCGTGCCGGTCATCGTGCGCACGGTAGACGACACCGACATCGACCGCCTGAAAGCTGCGGGCGCCACCGAAGTAGTGCCCGAAGCCATCGAAGGCAGTCTGATGCTGGCCGGCCACGCGCTGGCGCTGGTCGGCGTGCCGATGAAACGCGTGATCCGCATCACCCGCGACGCGCGCGACGCCCGCTACAGTCTGCTGCGCGGCTACTTCCACGGCGCCGACGACGACACCGTCGAAGAGTTGGCGCAGGCCCGGCTGCAAAGCGTGAGCCTGCCAGTGGCCGCGCGCTGCCTGGGCGAGACCTTGGCCGACCAAGCCCTGCACGCAGTAGGCATCAGCGTGGTCTCTGTGCGGCGCAACAGCGGCGGCGTCGGCGACGCGCTGCCCGAACACGTGCTGGCCGCCGGCGACACCCTGGTGCTGTCAGGACTGCCCGAAGCGCTGGCGCTGGCTGAGGAAAAACTGCTGCGCAGTTGAGCGGCTGGCGGTGCACGGGGCGGCCTGCGGGCCGCAGCACACCGTCACTTGCCGATGCAAAAGCCCGCGAAGATGGTGCCCAGCAGGTCTTCGTTGCTGAACACGCCGGTGATTTCACCCAGCGCCCGGTGCGCCAGGCGCAGCTCTTCGGCCAGCAAGTCCAGCGCGGTGTCGCGCGCCGCGGCATGCAATTGCGCGGCCTGCAAATGTTCAGCCGCTCGCCGCAACGCCTGCACATGGCGCGCCCGGGCTGTGTACAAACCTTCAGGCGCCGCTTGCCAGCCGGCCTGCTTCAGCAAAGCCTGGCGCAGCACGTCCAGGCCGCTGCCGCTGCGTGCCGACAGCGCGATACCGTCGGCCGGTGCCTGCGTGCCGGGCAGGTCGGCCTTGTTGTAGACCTGCAGTACGGCCACGCCGGCCGGCAGGCGGCTGGCGATAACGGCGTCAGCGTCGGCATAAGTGGCCTCATTCAGCCGGCCCAGGTCGTGCAGAAACAACACGGCGTCGGCGCTGGCGATGGCTTCCCAGCTGCGGCTGATGCCGATGCGCTCGACCTCGTCAGCCGCCTCGGCACCGTCACGCAGGCCGGCCGTGTCGATGATGTGCAGCGGCACGCCTTCGATCTGGATGGTCTCGGCGACGCGGTCGCGCGTGGTGCCGGGGATGGGCGTGACGATGGCCAGCTCGGCGCCGGCCAGGGCGTTCAGCAATGAACTCTTGCCCACATTGGGCTGGCCGGCGATGACCACCCGCAGGCCTTCGCGCAGCAAGGCGCCTTGGCGGGCACGGGCCAGGGCCTCGGCCAGCGTGGCCTGCAGGCCGTCCAGCTGGCCGCGCGCGCCGGCCTTTTCAAGGAAGTCGATTTCTTCTTCCGGAAAGTCCAGCGTCGCTTCGACCAGCATACGCAGCTGCACCATGCGCGCTGCCAGGCGGTCGATCTCGGCCGAGAAATCACCGGACAGTGAACGCGCCGCCGACCGCGCGGCGGCTTCGGTGCTGGCGTCGATGAGATCGGCCACGGCCTCGGCCTGGGCCAGGTCGATCTTGTCGTTGAGAAAGGCCCGCTCGGTGAATTCACCCGGCTCGGCCAGGCGCAGCCCGGGCTGGGCTTGCAGGCAGCGGGCCAGCAGCAACTGCAGCAGCACCGGGCCGCCGTGGGCCTGCAGTTCCAGCACGTCTTCGCCGGTGTAGCTGTGCGGCGCGGGGAAGTGGAGGGCCAGGCCGCGGTCCAGCATCAGGCCGTCGCTGCCGGCAAAAGGCAGCAGCGTGGCTTGCCGGGGCGCCAGCGCGCGGCCGCAGACGGCGGCGATCAGCGGCGCCAGGTCGCGCCCCGAGGCGCGCACGATGCCCACCGCGCCGCGGCCGGGCGCCGTGGCGACGGCGACGATGGGGTCTTGATGGCGACCCGGCAAAACGCCGGGTGGGTCGGGGTCGGCGCGCATATTCGAATGATTTTGGCGCGCGCCGCCGGGGGATGGCGCGGGTGGAGTGCAAACGGCCTTTTCAAACGCAAAAGACCGTCAGCTGGAACTCCTGAGCCGGTTCTATGGGAACCGGGTCACCCGCATGCATCGAATGGTCAACGCAAACGGCGGCGCGCTCAACCCCTTGGCAGGGGACAGAGCGGTCACAAGTGTGCGTTATTTGCCGAGCACGCCCAACTGCTTGTTGATGAACCACTGCTGCGCGATGGACAGGATGTTGTTCGTCAACCAGTACAGCACCAGGCCGGCCGGGAAGAAGAAGAACATCACGCCGAAAGCCAGCGGCATGATCCACATCATCTTGGCCTGCACGGGGTCCGGCGGGGCCGGGTTCAGCCAGACCTGGAACAGCGACGACAAGGTCATCAGCACCGGCAGGATGTACCAGGGGTCTTTCACCGACAAGTCGGTGATCCAGCCTATCCAGGGCGCGTTGCGCATTTCCACGCTGGACAGCAGCACCCAGTACAGCGCGATGAAGAAGGGCATCTGCACGAAGATCGGCAGGCAACCCCCCAGCGGATTGACCTTTTCTTCCTTGTAGATCTTCATCATCGCCGCCTGCATTTCCTGCGGCTTGTCCTTGTAGCGCTCTTTCAGTTCGGCCACCTTGGGCGCCACGGCCTTCATCTTGCCCATGCTCTTGTAGGCACTGGCGTTCAGCCAGTAGAAGGCGATTTTGAGCAGCACCACCAGCGCCACGATGGCCCAGCCCCAGTTGCCGATGAAGCTGTGCAGCTTGTTCAGCAACCAGAACAGCGGCTCGGACAGCACGCGCAGCCAGCCGTAGTCCTTCACCAGGTGCAGACCGGTCGCCAGGGCGGCGATCTTGGCTTCTTCCTGCGGCCCGGCGAACAGCGTGGCTTCCAGCGTCTTGGTGGCGCCAGGCGCCACTTCGCCCAGCGGCAACACCATGGCGATGGTGTATTCGTTGTCACCGACCTTGGCGGTGCGGAATTCGCGCGGGCCGGGCGTGGGCACCACCCAGGCCGAGGCAAAGTAATGCTGGACCATGGCGATCCAACCGCTGTCGCTGCTCTTGTCGTGATCGGCCTTGCCTTTGGCGATATCCGTGAACTCGATCTTCTTGTACTTGCTGGCCTCGCTGTACATCGCCGGGCCGGTGAAGGTCGAAGCCGGCGACAACATGCTGGGTGGGCCGCCGTCGATGTTGCCGTCGCGCGCCAGTTGCAGGTAGAGCTGCGGCGCCAGTGCCGTGCTGCCCTGGTTGACGAAGTCATGGCGCACGGCCAGGGTGTATTCACCGCGCTTCAGCGTGTAGGTCTTGATCAGCTTGAGGCCGTTGACGGCCGGCGACTCGAACTTCAGCGTCAGTTCCTGGGCACCGCCTGTCAGGGTGCGCTCGCCAGCCGACACCGACATCAGGGTCAGGTGGTTGGGCAGGGCCACGCCGGCCTGCGTGGTGATCAGGCCGCTCTGCGCCACGTAGAGGCGGTGCGCGCTCTGGTCCATCAGCACCACGTGGTGAGAGGCGGCCGCATCGTCTTCATAGGCCAGCAGTTCCATGCGCACCAGCGTGCCACCCTGGCTGCTGAAGGTGGCCTTGACGACGTCGGTGGTGAGCGTGATTTGCTCGCCAACCGGCGCGGCCACCGGCGTTGCCGGCAAGGCGGGTGCGGCTGCTACGGCACCCGTCGCCGAGGGCACGGCAATAGCCGAGGGCACACCCACCGCCGAAGGCGTGGCGGCCGACGCGGCCGCGGGCTTGGCCGCGCTGGCGGGCGGCCGCAGCAAACTGCCAAACAGCGAAGGCTGGCCCGTGTGCTTGCCCCATGCGTCCCACAACAGGACCAGCGACATCAGGAAAACAACCCACAGGATGGTGCGGCGCATGTCGGTCATGGAATCTTTCGGGTCGTAAGGGGCGGGGCAGGCGGCTGTTCACGGCCGGCTACCAGCAGCCGCGTGAACAGGCCGGAGCCGGGAAATCGGAAAGTGTCGGGCACAGGGTCATGGCCGCCGTCGCAGCCTGGATGGCAGCGCAGGATGCGCGCGGCGCTGAGCATGCTGCCGCGCGCCGCCCCGTGTTGTTCCAGGGCTTGCAGCGCATAGGCCGAGCAGCTGGGCTCGAAGCGGCAGACGTTGCCCACCCAAGGTTTCAGCAACAGGCGGTAGCCGCGCACCAGCCCGGTCAGCACTTGCCGTGGCCACAGGGCGACGGCAGACGCAACGGAGACGCCTGAGGCCGCCATGGCCTCAGGCCAGCGCCCGGGTCAACAGGCTTTCCAGTTCGGTGCGGGCCGCTGTGGCCAGCACCGTCGAGCGGGCTGAAATGAAGTCCTGCTTCGCAAAAGGCGCACGCAAGCGCACCAGCCACAGGCCGGCAGGCAAAGTCGGGCCCAAGCGCTGAAAGGCACTGCGTACCTGGCACTTCAGCAGCGTGCGCGTGACCGAGCGGCGGGCGTGGCGCTTGGGCACCACGCAACCGAACCACAGCCCCGTCGACAGTGCTGTCGGCAAGTCATCCACAACCTGTGGGCAGATCGGTGCAGGGCTTGTGGATAACTCTGTATCGATCACCGTTTTCGGCATCCAGATGCGGGGCACGGGTGCACCCACCAGATGGTGCAAGGCGAAGTGGGTGCTGCGCGAACGCGAACGCGTGGCGAGCACGCGCTCGAAATCGGCCTTGTGGACGATGCGGTCCATCAGGCGTTTCGCTTCGGGGTCGGCGGTGCCGTCCATGGAGCGGGCTGGCAGGGCAGCCCGGGGTGTGGTCGTCAGGTGCTGAGCGAGCTCAGACGGCCAGGCGCTTGCGGCCCTTGGCGCGGCGGGCGTTGATGACGGCGCGGCCGCCACGGGTCTTCATGCGGACCAAGAAACCGTGGGTGCGGGCGCGACGGATCTTGGACGGCTGGTAGGTACGCTTCATGACACTCTCTTAAACGGTGGACTCAAACCAGAATCTCAGACAAAGAAATTCGGGAAACCCACGATTACAGCAAAAAACACCAATCAGGTCAAACACCTGCACCACAGACCGTGCCACAGCGCGGGACTTGACGGCCGCGCCGAAGTTGTGGATAACCTCCTTCCGCCGGTCTCTGGGACCCCAGAATCGGCGGCTCCAGAGAGAACATGTCCACAATGAGCCTAGCCTTGTGGCAGCGCGGTTGCGAAAGACTCGCTGCCGAACTGCCCGAACAACAATTCAACACCTGGATACGGCCCTTGGCGACCGTGGCAGGCGACGACGATGACGTCGTGGCCGTTCAGGTACCCAACCGCTTCAAGCTGGACTGGATACGCTCGCAATACGCGGCGCGCATCGAGGCCGCCCTGAGCAGTATCGCCGGCAAGCCCGTGCGGCTGGAACTGACGCTGGCGCCGCGCAGCGACGCGCCTGTCACGTCGCGCCACCCTGGTGCCAGCGGCCCGGCCAACGCCGCCACGCTGGCCGCCCTGGCCTTGGAACGGGCCGCCAACGGCGCCGCGCAGGGACACTCGGGCGGCTCGCAGCGCTATCCCCAGGCCCATGCTGCGCCGGTGCCCGCCAGCACGCCCCACCGCCTGAACACGGCGCTGACCTTCGACACCCTGGTGGCAGGGCGCGCCAACCAGATGGCCCGCACCGCCGCGCTGCACGTGGCTGGCGCGCCGGGCATCACCTACAACCCGTTGTTCATCTACGGCGGCGTGGGCCTGGGCAAGACCCATCTGGTGCATGCGGTGGGCAATGCCCTGCTGAAGGACAAGCCGGGTGCGCGGGTGCTGTATCTGCACGCTGAGCAGTTCATCAGCGACGTGGTGAAGAACTACCAGCGCAAGACCTTCGACGAACTGAAGGCCAAATACCACTCGCTGGACCTGCTGCTGATCGACGACGTGCAGTTCTTCGCCGGCAAGGACCGCACGCAGGAGGAGTTCTTCAACGCCTTCGAGGCGCTGCTGACCAAAAAAGCCCACATCATCATGACCAGCGACACCTACCCCAAGGGGTTGGTGGACATCGACGAGCGGCTGACCAGCCGCTTCGACGCCGGCCTGACGGTGGCCATCGAGCCGCCCGAGCTGGAAATGCGCGTGGCCATCCTGATGCGCAAGGCGCTGGCCGAAGGCACCGAGATGCCCGAGGACGTGGCCTTCTTCATCGCCAAGAACGTGCGCGCCAACGTGCGTGAACTGGAAGGCGCGCTGCGCAAGGTGCTGGCCTACAGCCGCTTCAGCCACAAGGACATCAACATCGGCCTGGCCCGCGAGGCGCTGAAAGACCTGTTGAGCATCCAGAACCGGCAGATCGGCGTCGAGAACATCCAAAAGACCGTGGCCGACTTCTACAAGATCAAGGTCGCCGACATGTACAGCAAGAAACGCCCGGCCAGCATCGCCCGGCCGCGC
>JAYVBO010000627.1:0-2361 GCA_043750435.1 Betaproteobacteria bacterium
CCTGAGCGCGCGCGAGGGCGATGTCACCCGATCGACACCGTCGGCAGACACCATGGCCGACATCGGCCAAGCCCCTGTACACGGCCAGGGACTGGATTCACGTAAGAATGTTTTCCGGCATTCGACAGACCGGCAACGCGATGCCTGTGTCGCGTTCTTCAAGCCGTCGTCAACTTCAACCGACAAGGACACCCATGCAACCGACTTCCCGCCTGGCGCCCCGCCTCGCCGTTCTGGCCGCCGCCTTGGCCGCCACCGCCACTTTCAACGCATCTGCCGCCTCGCACGCCGCCGAGGCCGCACCGGTCGACCCCACCCGGATGGTGGACGCCTTCGAGGCCACCAACGGCAAGTTCGAGGGCTATCGCCGTTCGGGCGCCAAGGGCATCTGCGCGATGGGCGAATTCGTCGGCTCGGCTGAAGGCCGCGCGCTGTCCGTCTCATCCGCGTTCAGCGGCAAGCCGGTGCCCGTGATCGTGCGTTTTTCGGTGGGCGGCGCCAACCCGAAGGCGGCCGACAACGCCAAGAGCCAGCGCAACCTGGCGCTGCAGTTCAACCTGCCGGGTGGCGAGTTCTGGCAGATGGGCAACATCTCGGCGCCGATCTTTGGCGCCTCGTCGCCGATGCAGATGCTGGGCCGCGTCGAGTCGCTGCGCGCCGATCCGGCCACCAAGGCGCCCGATGCCGCCAAGGTCAAGGCCTTTGTCGACGCCAACCCCGAGGTGACGATGCAGGGTCGCTATTTCGCATCGCAGCCGGTACCGGCCAGCTATGGTGCGGTCAACTACTGGGGCGTGCATGCCTTCGGCTTCATCAACGCCAAGGGCGACAAGCAGTGGGGCAAGTGGATCTTCGAACCCGTGGCCGGCGTGCAAGGCTTGAGCGATGACGAGGCCAAGGCCAAGGGCGCCAGCTTCCTCTTTGAAGACCTGCGCCAGCGCGTCAAGGACGGCAAGGTGGCCTTCAACTTCAACCTCGAACTGGCCCAGCCCGGCGACCGCCTGGACAGCGCCACCGTGCCGCTGCCCGAAGGCCGCAAAAAGGTGACGCTGGGCACGCTCAAGGTGAGCTCTGTGGCTGAAGACGGCGGCGGTGCCTGCCTGAACATCACGTTCAACCCGACCGCCCTGCCCAAGGGTGTCGAGCCCTCGGCCGACCCGATGCTGACCGCTCGCGCGGCGCCCTACGGTGTTTCGCTGGGACGGCGCCTGACTGAGGGGTCCAAGCAGCAGTGATGCGCCGGCGGCGCCTGTCGGTGGGTCCGGCCGTTGCGCGCCCCGATCACGCGCCGCATTGGCGCTCGATTCAGCTGTCGAAGGCACTGCCGGTGATCTCGGCCCGGGCGGCATTGCGACCGGTGCAGCCGGACCCATGTCGTCGCGAGCCTCCGGAAGTGTGAGCCGTCGCTTGCGCGAAGATCGCTGGAAGCGATAACGGCCGAGTTGAATGGAAACGGGACGTCGTTGGTGTCACTGTCGAATGTGCCGCGCAGGTGGACTCTGAAATCGAGTTGCGCGCCGCTGTCGGGCAACCCGCCGACAGAGGTGGGTGATGACGCGCTGCAACGTGGTTTTGTGCTGGGCGATCCGCGCCTCGATCCCGGGCGCCTGCAGATCGAGCGCTCCGACGGCCCTGTCCACGTTGAACCGTGCGCCATGGTGGTGCTGCCGCTCGTCAAACGCTCCGGCAATGCCGCCGACGAGTACGTTGCCGCCGGCGTCACCGAACGGCTGATTGCGAGCCTGGCCAGCACGGCATCGCCTGGCCGAGATCCTTGCGCAAGCGGGCGATGCGGCGGCTGCGGCGTTGGTGGCAGGTCTCGAGCAGGACGCCTCGGAGTCGCAGGTATCCGGCTAGGGCCGCAGGACTCAAGGCGCGACGGCCCAGGGCCTGGCAAGCGGTTCCCCAATGAACAGCCCCTGCCCCGGCGACTGCACCGACTTCCAGTAGGCCTCGATCAGCGTTTCACCGCGCCGGTAGCGGGCCACCAGCACGGTCGCGCGCGAGAACTTCTCGGTGTAGTTGCAGGGCTCTTCCTGGGTGCCGTAGCTGCCCGTCAAACCGGCCTGCAACCAGGTGGTGATGGGCATCTGGCCCAGGGCGTCTGGCAGGTAACCGCCAAAGCTGGTCAGGGTGTCGGCCACCGCGCCGGGCAGGTAGCTGTTGCTGGCGGCCTGGGTCAGGTTTTGCAGACCCGTCAGGTAGAACATGACGCTGCTCTGGTTGACGAATTCGTCGTTGGCCGCGCTGCCGTTCAAGTTGTCACGGTAGTTCGTTGTCACGCCACTCAGGTGCGCATTCACCAATTGCTGGAAGTCGCCGAAGCGAACGTTGCGGTTGGCGTCGGTGGTGCGCACCAGC
>JAYVBO010000628.1:0-2360 GCA_043750435.1 Betaproteobacteria bacterium
GGCCCATCATGCGCGGCACCATTCGGTCGCCCATCTCGACCACGCTCAGCTGCACGCCGCGCGAGGCCAGCGCCTCCATGATGATGCAGCCGATGAAGCCCGCGCCCATCTGCACCACGCGGGCACCAGGCTGGGCCAGCGCCATGATGGCGCGGGCGTCGGCCAGGGTCCAGCAGGCATGCACGCCGGCGCCGGCCAGGCCCGGTATGGGTGGCGTGGCCGGTGAAGAACCGGTGGCGATCAGCAGCCGGTCAAAGCCCAGCGTGCTGCCGTTGTCCAGCGTCACCGTGCGCAAGGGGGTGTCCACGCGCACCGCACGGCCGCGTTGCTGTGTGATGCGCAGCCGCTCGAAGTGGCCCGGCGTGTGGCGCAAATGGGTGCCGCCCTCACCGATGTTGCCCATCAGCAGATACGGAATCGCCATGCGCGAATAGGGCGCCTCGGGCTCGTCGCCCAGCAGCACGACCTCATCAAGCGGCGCGTGTTTGCGTATGGTTTCGGCGGCGATCACGCCGGCAGGGCCGGCGCCCAGGATCAGGTGCTTCATCAGAGCGGCTGCAGGCAAGAACTACAGGCTCAGACGCTCGCGCGTCTCGGGCTTCAACTGGCCGTCGGCGTCCCAGCCGCGGATGTCGTAGTAGATCGGCAGCATCTTGCCCAGTTCGTTGACCTTGCCCTTGGCCGGGCCGGTCTTGGCGGCTTCGGTCAGCAGGCGCTTGGGCAGGCTGTCGTCTTTCGACGTGAAGCCGGCGCGGTTGTTGAAGTCGCGCTCCAGGTTCCAGATGCGCTCGCCGATCAGGTTCAGGTTTTCCAGTGTGAACTCGTCGCCGCAGGCGGCGGCCACTTGTGGCGCCACGTCGGCCAGGCCCCAGGCGAAGCTGGTGAAGATGCAGATGCCGGCCGAGTCGAAGGCGGCGGTGGCGTCCTGGAAAGCCTTGACCAGTTCGGGCTTGCCGTCGCTGACCAGCGGGTCGGTCTTGACCGGGATGCCCAGCACTTCCGACGCGATGGTGTAGCCGCGCAAATGGCAGCCGCCGCGGTTGCTGGTGGCGTAGGCCAGGCCTATGCCCTGGATGGCGCGGCCGTCGTAGGCCGGAAATTCCTGGCCCTTGCTGCTCATGCTCAGGTCGGGGTGGCCGTACTTGGCGGTCAGGCGCTTGCTGCCCTGGCCGATTTCCTTGCCGAAGCCTTCGCCCTTGGCGGTGATTTCCGCGAAATAGGCCAGTGCCTGCGCCGAGCCGAACTTCGCGTCGCAGCCAATCTGCTCTTTCGTCAGCACGCCCATGTCGTACAACTCCATCACCGCGCCGATGGTGGCGCCGAAGGTGATGGGGTCCATGCCGTGTTCATTGCACAGCAGGTTGGCGTACTGCAGGGTGTCCAGGTCCTTCACGCCATTGGCGGCGCCCAGCGCCCAGGCGGCTTCGTATTCCAGGCCGCCCGATGCGCCCCAGTACTGGGGCTTGTTTTCCACCGTGAAGTGGCCCTGGTCGATCTTCTGGATGCGGCCGCAGGCGATGGTGCAACCGAAGCAGGCCTGGTTGGTGATCAGCGGCTTCTTGCCGTCGCTGCCCGGCGCGGTGCGGGGCCGGCCCATGGCTTCAGCGCCGATGTCGCCGGCGCCTTCGAACTGCACGTCGCGGTGGTTGCGCGTGGGCAGGGCGCCGACTTCGTTGATCACGCTCATCAGCACCTGGGTGCCGTAAGCCGGCAGGCCCTGTCCGGTGACGCCGTTGTCGGCCAGGATCTTTTTCTTCTCGGCCGTGACGCGCATGAACTCCTTGGGGTTGGCCAGGTTGCCCACGCCCTTGGTGCCGCGCACCACCACCGCCTTCAGGTTCTTGCTGCCCATCACCGCGCCCACGCCGCTGCGGCCGGCCGCGCGGTGCAGGTCGTTCACCACGGCCGCGAACAGCACCTGGTTTTCGCCCGCGCCGCCGATGCTGGACACGCGGCAAAGCGGGTCCTGGTGGCTTTTCTTGATCTGCGCTTCGGTGGCCCACACCGTTTGGCCCCACAGGTGGGCGGCGTCCTTCAGTTCGGCCACGTCGTCGTTGATCGACAGGTAGACCGGCTTGGCCGATTTGCCTTCGAAGATGACCATGTCCCAGCCGGCCATCTTGAGCTCGGCACCCCAGTAGCCGCCGCTGTTGCTGCAGGCGATGGCGCCGGTCAGCGGGCCCTTGGTGACCACGGTGTAGCGGCCGCCGGTGCTGGCCATGGTGCCGGTCAAGGGGCCGGTGGCCCAGATGATCTTGTTGGCCGGCGACAGCGGGTCGACCTTGGCGTCCATTTCCTCCACCAGGTACTTGGTGGCCAAGCCGCGTGAACCGAGGTAGGTGCGCGCCCAGTCCATGTTC
>JAYVBO010000629.1:0-5495 GCA_043750435.1 Betaproteobacteria bacterium
CAAGGGCGGCGCCGGCGGCGCGGCGGGCTGCCCCTGGTGCGCGGCGCGTATCGCCTGCACCAGTTCACCCGCACTGGCGTTCTTCAGCAACACGCCCGCAGCGCCGGCCGCCAGGGCGCGGCTCGTCTCGAGGGGCTCGGCGGCACTGGCCAGCATCACGAACCGAGTACGGGGCAGCAGCGGCCGTAGCGCCTGCAGGGCGGCGATGCCGTCCATGCGCGGCATGCGCATGTCCATCACCACCACATGGGGCTGCACGGCGGGCGCAACGCTCACCGCCTCGTCGCCGTCGCCGGCTTCGCCCACGCAGTACATGTCACGCTCGGACCGCAGCATGGCGGCTACGCCGTGCCGGATCATCGGGTGGTCGTCCACGACGAACACGCGGATGGCGCCCCTTGAGGCGCCCTGATTCCCATCGACGTTCATATCCAATGAAGCGCCCTCCCTGGGCGAACAGTGCTGGCGGTCGGTTACCCAGCGCTGCGGTACCGAACACTCTGTGTGCCTGGATGTTATGCCCGTCAGGCCAAATTCCGGCCATCCACGGGTACAGGCGACTACCGCGCCGGGATGATGCGCGGCGCGTCAGCTTGCAGTCATCGGACGCGTGCTGGGTCGGTGTACGCTTGCAAGCTTCGGCAGCGTTGCCCTATGGAGAGGCTATCCATGAACAAGGTGTATCCCAGTGCCGCAGCGGCTCTGGACGGCGTCATACAAGACGGTTTGCTGCTGGGCGTCGGTGGTTTCGGCCTGTGCGGCATTCCTGAAGCCCTGATCGACGCGGTGCGCGACAGCGGCAAGCAGAACCTCACGGCCATTTCCAACAACGCCGGCATCGACGACTTCGGCCTGGGCAAATTGCTGCGCACGCGCCAGGTCAAGAAAATGATCAGCAGCTACGTCGGCGAGAACAAGGAATTCGAACGCCAGTTCCTGGCCGGCGAACTGGAACTGGAATTCACGCCCCAAGGCACGTTGGCTGAAAAGCTGCGCGCCGGCGGTTGCGGCATTCCGGCCTTCTACACGCGCACCGGCGTGGGCACCCTGGTGGCCGAAGGCAAGGAAGAGCGCGAATTCGACGGCCACCGCTACATCATGGAGCGTTCACTGGTGCCCGACATCTCGCTGGTCAAGGCCTGGAAGGCCGACCACTCGGGCAATCTGGTGTTCCGCCTGACGGCGCGCAACTTCAACCCGGCCGTGGCCATGGCGGGCAAGCTGACCATCGTGGAAGTGGAAGAGCTGGTGCCCACCGGCGCCATTGCGCCCGACGACGTCCATCTGCCTGGCATTTACGTGCACCGCATCGTGGTCAACGCCACGCCCGAGAAGCGCATCGAGAAGCGAACGATCACTGAAAAATCGACCGAAAAGGCAGGGGCTTGAGATGAGCTGGACCCACGATCAAATGGCCGCCCGCGCGGCGCAGGAACTGCAAGACGGCTACTACGTGAACCTGGGCATCGGCCTGCCCACGCTGGTGGCCAACTTTGTCAGCCCCGACATTGAAGTCTGGCTGCAAAGCGAAAACGGCATGTTGGGCATCGGCCCCTTCCCGACCGAAGATCAGGTTGACGCCGACCTGATCAACGCCGGCAAGCAGACCGTCACCACCATCCCCGGCAGCAGCATCTTCGGCAGCGAACTCAGCTTCGGCATGATCCGCGCCGGCAAGATCAACCTCAGCATCCTGGGCGCCATGCAGGTCAGCGAAAAGGGTGACCTGGCGAACTGGATGATTCCCGGCAAGATGGTCAAGGGCATGGGCGGCGCGATGGACCTGGTGGCCGGTGTGGCCCGCGTGCTGGTGCTGATGGAGCACGTGGCGAAGAAGAAGGACGGCAGCATCGACTTGAAGATCCTGCCGAACTGCACCTTGCCGCTGACGGGAGTGGGCGTGGTCAACCGCATCATCACCGACCTGGCCGTGCTGGACGTGACGTCCGAGGGCCTGAAGCTGGTGGAACTGGCGCCCGGCGTGACCCGCGAAGAACTGCAAAGCAAGACCGGGGTGGCAGTGCATTGAAGGCCGGCTTGGCTGCGCTGGCGGTGGCCTTCGCGGCCACGCTGGCGGGCTGCAGCGCGCCGCCCATCACCTTGCCGCTGGTGGCGACCGAGTCGGCGTCGGGCTGGACACCCAAACCGGGCTGGGCTGGCACGAAACAGATGGTGGCGGCTGCCAACCCGCTGGCCACCGAGGCTGGCTACCAGATGCTGCGCGCCGGGGGTTCGGCGGTGGACGCCGCCATTGCCGTGCAGATGGTGCTGAACCTGGTGGAGCCGCAGTCCAGCGGCATCGGCGGCGGTGCCATGTTGATGACCTGGGACGGCCGCACGGTTCAAGCCTGGGACGGCCGCGAGACCGCGCCGGCTGCCGCCGACGAGCGCCTGTTCCTGGGCCCCGACGGCAGGCCGGTGCCCTTCCAGCAGGCCGTTTTCGGTGGCCGGGCGGTGGCCACGCCAGGCGCCGTGAAGATGCTGGAAGCGGCGCACGCCCGGCTGGGCCAACTGCCCTGGGCGCGCCTGTTCGAACCGGCGATCGCGCTGGCCGAGAACGGCTTCGCCGTCAGCCCGCGCCTGCACGGTTTGCTGGAAAGCGACGCCTTGCTGCGCCGCGACGCCGCGGCTCGCGCCTATTTCTACGGGCCCGACGGCAAGGCTCACGCTGTGGGTCAGCTGCTGCGCAACCCGGCGCTGGGCGCGGTGCTGCGGGCCATTGCGGCGCGGGGCAGCGCGGCCTTCTACAGCGGGCCCATCGCCGCCGACCTGGTGGCCCGCGTGCGCGGCAACGCCGTGCCGGGGCGCATGACGATGGCCGACCTGGCGGCTTACACGCCGAAAGTCCGCGAGCCCATCTGCACCGATTGGCAGGCGATCTACCGCGTCTGCGGCTTTCCGCCGCCGGCGTCGGGTCACCTGGCCATCATGCAGATCCTGGGTCTGCTGGCCGCCACCGACCTGCCGTCACAAGCGCCCGCGCTGCACGACGGCATCCTCAACCCCGACTGGCTGCACCGCTACGTGGAGGCCAGCCGGCTGGCCTACGCCGACCGTGCGCAGTTCGTCGCCGACCCCGATTTCGTCAGCCCGCCCGGTGGCGACTGGCGCACATTGCTGGACCCGGCCTACCTGGCGCAGCGCGCGGCACTCATAGGCCCGCGCAGCATGGGCACGGCGCAGCCCGGCCAGCCCGGCGCGGTGCGCGTGGCCTACGCGCCCATGCCCGAACAGGTCGAACACGGCACCAGCCACATCAGCGTCATCGACGCCCAAGGCCGTGCAGTAGCCATGACCACCACCATCGAGGCCGCCTTCGGTGCGCGCCTGCTGGCCGACGGCGGCACCGGCCTGCCGGGTGGCTATCTGCTGAACAATCAGATGACCGACTTCTCATCGGCCCCGGCCGATGCCCAGGGCCGGCCCATCGCCAACCGCGTGCAGCCGGGCAAACGGCCGCGCAGCAGCATGAGCCCGACGCTGGTCTTCGACAGCCCGGGTCCGGGGCGGTCGCCGGCCCGCCTGCTGATGACGCTGGGTTCACCAGGTGGGCCTGTGATCATCCACTTCACCGCCAAGACGCTGCTGGGCACGCTGCAATGGGGCTTGGACGTCCAGCGCGCCATCGACCTGCCCAACTTCGGCACGCTGGGCGGCCCGGTGTTTCTGGAACGTGGCCTGTTCCCGGCCCCCACGCTGCAGGCGCTGCGTGACCGCGGGCACCCGGTCATCGAATTCGACCTGACCAGCGGCCTGCAGGCCATCCAGCGCACGCCCACCGGCTGGTTTGGCGGCGCCGATCCGCGCCGCGAAGGCATCGTGCGCGGGGATTGAGCTCAGCGCCTTGCCAGGGCGCGCGCCACTTCGGTGACCAGGGCCGGGCCCTTGTAGATCAGCCCGGTGTAGATCTGCACCAGGTCGGCACCGGCCGCGCGTTTGGCCTGGGCGTCGGCGCCGCTCATCACGCCGCCGACACCGATGATCGGGTAGCCCGCGCCCAAGGCTGCGCGCAGCAGGCGGATGACGCGGTTGCTGGCTTCGAACACCGGCTTGCCGCTCAGGCCGCCGGCCTCGTTGGCATGCGGCAGGCCCTGCACCGCGCTGCGCTCGATGGTGGTGTTGGTGGCGATGACGCCGTCGATGCCGTTGTGGCGCAGCGTGGCGGCGATGACGCCGACCTGCGCTTCGTCCAGGTCGGGCGCGATCTTCACGAACATGGGCACCGTCTTGCCGTGCTCAGTTGCCAGTTCGAGTTTCCTCGCCTGCAGCGCCGACAGCAGGGCGTCCAGCGCTTCGTCGCTTTGCAGCGCGCGCAGGTTCTTGGTGTTTGGGCTGCTGATGTTGACGGTGATGTAGTCGGCGTGCGGGTAGACGCCGGCCAGGCCGATCAGGTAGTCGTCCACCGCGCGCTCGATGGGCGTGGCGGCGTTCTTGCCGATGTTCAGGCCGACGATGCCGCCGGCCTTGCGAAAGCTTCGCGCCTGCTGCACGTGGGCCAGGAAGGCGGCCAGGCCCTGGTTGTTGAAGCCCAGGCGGTTGATCAGCGCTTCTTGCGCCGGCAGGCGGAACATGCGCGGCTTGGGGTTGCCGGTCTGGGCCAGCGGCGTGACGGTGCCGACCTCGATAAAGCCGAAACCCATGGCGCCCAGGCCGTCGATGCAGCGGCCGTGCTTGTCCAGACCGGCGGCCAGACCGACGCGGTTGGGGAACTTCAGTCCGGCAACCGTGACCGGGTCGTTGACCCTCGTTTGCTGCCACAGGCACTGCGCCGGCGTGTTCTGCAAGCGGGCGATGCTGCCCAGCGTCAGGTCGTGGGCGGCCTCGGGGTCGAGGCCGAAGAGGAAGGGGCGGGTCAGGGCGTAGGGCACAGGGATCATGGCCGCGATTGTCTCAGCCGGCTTGAAGATAATCGTCCGCATGACCCAAGACGAACTCAAGGCCCTGGTGGGGCAAGCAGCGCTGCAATACGTGGTGCCCGGTGAATTGGTGGGCGTGGGCACGGGTTCCACCGTGAACCACTTCATCGACGCACTGGCGACCATCAAGACCACCATCCGAGGCGCCGTGTCCAGCTCGGTGAAAAGCACCGAACGCCTGCTGGCCCACGGCATCCCGGTCTTCGACGCCACCGAGGTGCAGCGCCTGGCCGTCTACGTGGACGGGGCCGACGAGATCGACCACCACGGCCACATGATCAAGGGCGGCGGCGCCGCGCTGACCCGCGAGAAAATCGTTGCCGATCTGGCCGAGCGTTTCGTCTGCATCGCTGACGAGAGCAAGCGCGTGGCCGTGCTGGGCGCTTTTCCGCTGCCGGTGGAAGTGATTGCTATGGCCGCTGCGCAGATCACGCGGCACTTCGAAAGGCTAGGTGGCACGGCCACTTTGCGGCCCGGCGTCATCACCGACAACGGCCATCCCATCCTGGACGTGCGCGGCTTGCAGATCACCGATCCGATGGCCCTGGAAGCCGAAATCAACCAGTGGCCGGGCGTCGT
>JAYVBO010000630.1:0-5490 GCA_043750435.1 Betaproteobacteria bacterium
AACTGCAGGCTTTCGCCTTCGGTGATGGTGTCGCCCAGCTGCAGCACGCCGTGGTTGGGGATGCCGATGATGTCGCCGGCGAAGGCTTCCTCCAACAACTCGCGGCGCTGGCTCATGAAGGTGACGACGGTGTTGGGTCGTAGCTCTTTCCCGCTGCGCACCACCTTCAAGCGCATGCCGCGCTCGAAGCGGCCGCTGGCCACGCGCAGGAAGGCGATGCGGTCGCGGTGGGCCGGGTCCATATTGGCCTGAATCTTGAACACGACCCCGGTGAACTTGGCTTCTTCCGGGTGCACGATGCGCTGGATGGCGGCGCGGTCGCCGGGCGGCGGCGCCAGGTCGACCAGCGCGTCCAGCACCTCGCGCACGCCGAAGTTGTTGACCGCCGAGCCGAAGAACATCGGCGTCTGCTTGCCGGCCAGAAAGGCGGCTTTGTCGAAGGGCGGCGC
The DNA here is from genome assembly GCA_043750435.1 of Betaproteobacteria bacterium. Taxonomy (GTDB): domain Bacteria; phylum Pseudomonadota; class Gammaproteobacteria; order Burkholderiales; family Burkholderiaceae_C; genus Rubrivivax. The sequence goes on from JAYVBO010000630.1 coordinate 450, forward strand.
GGCGTCGGTCAGCAGGTCGATTTCGCCTTCAGCCTGTTCGTACTGCATGCCGAAGCGTTCGGCGTAGGCCGGGTTGTGCAGGCCCAGCAGGATCTCGTCGCTGGCCCCCGCCCTGTCTTCACCGGGGCTGAACACGCGCATCTGTTTTTCGCGCAGGTCCATCACGCCGTGGAAGGCCTTGCCCATGCCCACCGGCCAGGTGAAAGGCACGACTTCCATGCCCAGTTCACGCTCGATCTCGTCCATCAGTTCCAGCGGGTCCTTCACCTCGCGGTCCATCTTGTTGACGAAGGTCAGGATGGGCGTGTTGCGGGCGCGGCAGACCTGCAGCAGGCGCCGCGTCTGCGGCTCCACGCCGTTGGCCGCGTCGATGACCATCAAAGCGGCATCGACGGCGGTCAGCACGCGGTAGGTGTCTTCGGAAAAGTCCTGGTGGCCCGGCGTGTCCAGCAGGTTGATGACGCAGTCGCGGTACGCCATCTGCATCACGCTGGACGCCACCGAAATGCCGCGCTGCTTCTCGATTTCCATCCAGTCACTCGTCGCGTGACGGGTGGCTTTGCGCGCCTTCACGCTGCCGGCGATCTGGATCGCGCCGCTGAACAGCAGCAGCTTTTCCGTCAACGTGGTCTTGCCCGCGTCAGGGTGGGAAATGATGGCAAAAGTGCGCCGGCGGCGCACCTGGTTGGCTAGATCAGCAGACATGGCAGCAGCCGCAGCGCGCGGTGGCGCTGCGGCAGGGGTGTGCAAGGGGAAGGGCGCGATTATCGCGGCGCGCTATTCCGCCAGCAGCGAACGCAGCATCCAGGCCGTTTGCTCGTGCACCGTCAGGCGCTGGGTCAGCAGGTCGGCCGTGGGTTGGTCGTCGGCCTTCTCGGCCAGCGGGAAGATGCCGCGCGCGGTGCGCGCCACCGCTTCGTGGCCTTCGACCAGGATGCGCACCATTTCCAACGCCTTGGGCGGCGTGGCGGGGGCGTCCTGGATGGACGCCAGCGCGCCGAACTGCGCGTAGCTGCCCGGTGCCGGGTGGCCCAGCGAGCGGATGCGCTCGGCGATCGGGTCCACGGCGGTCCACAGCTCGGTGTACTGGCCCATGAACATCTGGTGCAGCGTGTTGAACAGCGGCCCCGTCACGTTCCAGTGGAAGTTGTGGGTGGTGAGGTAGAGCGTGTAGGTGTCGGCCAGCAGGTGCGCCAGCCCGCCGGCGATGGCGCTGCGGTCCTTCTCGCTGATGCCGATGTTGATGGCCGGCATGCTGCCGGTGTCCTTCTTCTTGGCCATGGGTTTGCTCCGATGATGAAAAGGGGGAATCGAGACGGCCCCCCGACTCCAGTGAATGCGGCGGGGTGGTTGCGTGCGTCAGCTCACTTCAGGTCGTAGCGATCCAGGTTCATCACCTTGTCCCAGGCCGCCACGAAGTCGCGCACGAAGGCCGGCTGCGCGTCGCGGCTGGCGTAGACCTCGGCGATCGCCCGCAACTGGGCGTTGGAACCGAAGACGAGATCGACCACCGTGGCGGTCCACTTGATTTCGCCCGTCGCCCGGTCGCGCCCTTCCAGCACACCGTCGGCCGTGGCGGACTTCTGCCACTGCGTGCGCATGTCGAGCAGGTTGACGAAGAAGTCGTTGCTCAACGTGCCGGGCCGCTTCGTGAAGACGCCGTGCGCAGTCTGGCCGACGTTGGCATTCAGCGCGCGCAGGCCACCGACCAGCACGGTCATCTCGGGCGCGGTCAGTGTCAGCAGATTGGCGCGGTCTACCAGCCGGTCGGCGGCTGCGCTGGCGCTGCCCGTGCCCAGGTGGTTGCGGAAGCTGTCGGCGGTGGGCTCCAGGACGGCGAAGGCGTGCACGTCAGTCTGCGCCTGTGACGCATCGGTGCGCCCGGGCTGGAAGGGCACGCTGGCGTCGATGCCCGCAGCCTTCGCAGCCGCTTCGACAGCGGCGCAACCGCCCAGCACGATCAGATCGGCCAGCGACACCCGCTTGCCACCCGCCTGCGCGCCGTTGAAGCTGTGCTGGACGCCTTCCAGCCTCTGCAGCACGCCGGCCAACTCAGCCGGCTGGTTGACGGTCCAGTCCTTCTGCGGCGCCAGGCGGATGCGCGCCCCGTTGGCGCCACCGCGCTTGTCGCTGCCGCGGAAGGTCGAGGCCGAGGCCCAGGCCGTCGTCACCAGTTGCGAGACGGACAGCCCGGACGCCAGGATCCGGGCCTTCAGGCCCGTGATGTCGGCCGCATCCACCAGCACATGGTCCACGGCCGGCACCGGGTCCTGCCAGATCAATGCTTCTTGTGGCACCAGCGGCCCCAGGTAGCGCGCCACCGGCCCCATGTCGCGGTGGGTCAGCTTGAACCAGGCGCGGGCGAAGGCGTCGGCGAAGGCAGCCGGGTTCTGCATGAAGCGCCGCGAGATGGGCTCGTAAACCGGGTCCATCCGCAGAGCCATGTCGGCGGTGGACATCATTGGGGCGTGGCGCAGGGCGGGGTCGTGCGCGTCGGCCACAGTGCTGGCGGCAGCCGGGTCGGCCGGCGTCCACTGGTGGGCGCCGGCCGGGCTTTTGGTCAGCGTCCATTCGTAGCCGAACAGGGTTTCGAAGTAGCCATTGTCCCAGGTGGTCGGGTTCGGCTTCCAGGCCCCTTCCAGGCCACTGGTGATGGTGTGCACGCCCTTGCCGCTGACCAGGCTGTTGGTCCAGCCCAGACCTTGCTCTTCGATGGCCGCAGCCTCCGGTTCCGGGCCGACGTGCAGGCCCGGGTCGCCCGCGCCGTGGGCCTTGCCGAAGGTGTGGCCGCCGGCCACCAGCGCCACGGTTTCCTCGTCGTCCATCGCCATTCGTGCGAAGGTCTCGCGGATGTCGCGCGCCGAACCCAGCGGGTCGGGCTTGCCGTTGGGGCCCTCCGGGTTCACATAGATCAGGCCCATCTGCACGGCGGCCAGCGGGTTGGCCAGTTCACGGTCACCACTGTAGCGTTCGTCGCCCATCCACTCTCGTTCAGCGCCCCAGTTGATGGCCTCTTCCGGCTCCCAGCTGTCTTCGCGCCCGCCGGCGAAGCCGAAAGTCTTGAAGCCCATCGAGTCGAGTGCGACGTTGCCGGTCAGCACGATCAGGTCGGCCCACGACAGTGCGTTGCCGTACTTCTGCTTGATCGGCCACAGCAGGCGCCGCGCCTTGTCGAGGTTGCCATTATCCGGCCAGCTGTTCAGCGGCGCGAAACGCTGGGCGCCGGAACCGGCACCGCCGCGCCCATCGGCAATGCGGTAGGTGCCGGCGCTGTGCCAGGCCATGCGGATGAAGAAGGGCCCGTAGTGGCCGTAGTCGGCGGGCCACCAATCTTGCGAGTCCGTCATCAGGGCGGTGAGGTCCTGGATCACGGCCTGCAGGTCCAGGCCCTTGAAGGCTTCGGCGTAGTTGAAGGCCGCACCCAGGGGGTTGGACAGCGCCGAGTGCTGATGCAGCAGCTTCAGGTTCAACTGATGGGGCCACCAATCGGCGTTGCCGGTGCTGCGGGCCGAGGCGGGTTTGCCGGTGGCGCCCGAGAACGGGCAAGCCGGTGTGGCGGCGCCATCGAGTGAGGCGGTGGACTGGGTCATGGCTGCTCCTGACAGTGAAAGGCGGAAGGGATGCGGTCACTGTAGAAAGCGCGCCAACGCCAGTCAATACAATTACCTCGAACGGCCCGATAGCCTCCGGGCCTATCGCTGCGATAGGTTCGCGCCAGAGCCGCAAAAGCGCTCCGCTCAGGCCGTCAGCCGCGTCACGCCGGGCAATGGACAGGCATAGATGCAATTGCGCAGCGCCGCGATGGCCTCGTAACGCGGGAAGCTGCGACGCCAGGCGAGCACCACGCGCCGCGTGGGCACCGGCGCACTGAAGGGGATATAGCGGATGTGGGCCTGTTTCTCGGCGGGAACCGACAAGCGCGGCACCACCGTCACCCCCATGCCCGAGGCCACCATGTACTTGATGGTTTCCAGCGAACTGCCTTCAAAGCTGCGGCGTATGCCTTCGCTGCCCTCGATCGAGGGGCTGGCAAAGCGCGCGTATTCCGGGCAGACCTCGAGCACGTGGTCGCGAAAGCAGTGTCCGGTGCCCAGCAGCAGCATGTCTTCCTGCTTCAGTTCTTCGGCCGTGATGCTGGCCCGCCCCGCCAAGGGGTGCTGGGTCGGCACGGCGGCCTGAAAGGGCTCGTCGTACAGCGGCGCTACGGCCAAGCCGGTGTCGGGAAAAGGCTCGGCCATGATGGCGCAGTCGAGCTCGCCGGCGCGCAGCATTTCCAGCAGTCTGGCCGTGAAGTTCTCTTGCAGGATCAGCGGCATCTGCGGCACGCGGTCTATGGCCTGGCGCACCAGATCAGGCAGCAAATAGGGCCCGATGGTGTAAATCACGCCCAGGCGCAGCGGCCCGCAAAGCGGGTCTTTGCCGGTCTTGGCGATCTCGCGGATGGCTTGCACCTGCTCCAGCACCTGCCGCGCCTGGCGCACGATCTGCTCGCCCAGCGGCGTGACGCTGACCTCGCTGGCGCCGCGTTCGAAGAGCTTGACTTCCAGTTCGGATTCCAGCTTCCTGATGGCCACGCTCAGCGTGGGTTGCGAGACGAAGCAGGCCTCGGCGGCGCGGCCGAAGTGCTTTTCGCGCGCCACGGCCACGATGTACTTGAGTTCGGTCAGGGTCATGGCGGGATTATTCCGCCGAGCCGGCCCGACGTGCGCGCCGTCAGCTTGACGGCCTTGCCGGTGGAATTGGTCACCGAACTGCTGCGCATGCGCCGGTGCTGGGGCGGTGAGCCCTTCGGGGTCACGGGGTCGGGCGCGCTGGCCTGAACCCAGGGCAGCCAGGCGGCGGTCGGGCGGCGGTCAGGCCTTCAGAAAATCGGCCCGACTGGCCAGCCAGCGCGCGGCGTGGGCGGCAGCCGCTTGGGGGTGCTGCTGCATCAGGCGCGGCGCCAGGGCGCGGGCCTGTTGCAGCAGGCCGCTGTCTTCGGCCAGGTCGGCAAAGCGCAGCAGCGCGTCGCCACTCTGGCGCGCGCCCATGAATTCGCCCG
>JAYVBO010000631.1:0-5488 GCA_043750435.1 Betaproteobacteria bacterium
CCGGCGCCATCGTGCAGGTAGCGCACGGCACCGTCCACGTGGTTGCCGAAGTGGTTGGCCGCGCCGCCGTAGCGGTTGAACAGCGGCGGCGACAGCTGCTTGGGCAGGGCGGCTGAAAAGAACAGCGGGTGGCGCTGCAGGCCGCGCATCACCAGCGCTTGCGCGGCCTGTGCGGCGGCAGCGGTCTCAGGCAACTGTTGGTTGTGCTTGGCCTGGGCCGACTGTTCGCCCGCCGTCAGGCGGCCGTCGGCCCAGGGCGCGTCGGCCAGCAGCGCACGCACCTGCCGCAGTTCGTCGGCATCCAGCACCTGGCGTACATGAAGCAGCATGGTGGTCTTTCGGCCTTCAGAACAGGAAGGCCAGGGTGAGCTGGGCCTTGCGCGGTTCGCCCAGCACGACGAAGCCCGGGTAGAGCTGGTCGCCATAGGTGCGGTTGGCGATGTTGGTGACGTTGAGCTGTGCGCGCAGGTCGGGCGTTAGCTGGTACTCGGCCATGGCGTCGGCCACCACCCAAGGCCCGGCGGAATTGGCGCCCGCCACCGTCAGCGGATAGGTGCGCGAAGAACCGTTGAAACCCGCCGCCAGACGCAGTTTGGCCGTGGCCTGGTGGCTGAGCCAGACGCTGCCGCTGGCCTTGGGTGTCAGGCCCACGCGCTTGTGCAGGGTGTTCGCGCCGGCGGCGGTGTCGGCGGCCTGCGTGATCTCGGCATTCGGTACATAGGACAGTGACAGGTAGACCTCCCAGTCCTTGGCCGGCTTGCCCACCACGTCCACTTCCAGGCCTTGCGCATAGCGCGCGCCCGACAGCAAGTAGGCGCTGCCGGCCGAGTCGAGGTCGGTGTTGCGCTCGTTGTACTTCTCGGTGCGGAACAAGGCCGCGCGGGTGGACAGTTTGCCGCCCAACCAGTCGAGCTTGGCGCCCAGTTCCAGGTTGCGGCTTTTCTCGGGCGGCGTGTTGGCAGTCAGGGCGGTGACGAACTGGTAGGTGTCGGCCGAGGTGTTGAACGAGGTCGCGTACGAAAAGTGGAAAGAGGCCGTTTCCGTGGGCTGGAACAAAACGCCGCTGCGGTAACTCCACAGCGAATTCGACAAGGTGGTGGCGGTGCGTGTGGGCACGTTGGTGGCGCTGTAGGCGGTTTGCGAAAAGTCGCCTTTGAAGCGGTCCCAGCGCACGCCGGCCAGCAGCTTCCAACTCGGTGACAGCTGCTGCAGGTCTTGCACATAAACACCGGCCGACCGGGCGCTGTAGTCGCTGCTGGGGCGCCATTGCAGGGTGTTGGCGAGCGCGCTGCCGTCGTCGGGCGTGCCCACCGCCGTGCCCGGGCGCAGCGTGGGGTTGGTGCCCGGCACCACGCTGTCGCGCGCCGCCTTCTCCTGGGCGGCGTCCACACCGGCCAGCACTTCATGCCTCAAGCCGAAGGCGTTGAAGCTGTTGCTGTAGTCGCTTTGCAAGTAGGTGGTGCCGTAGCGGTCCTTGCGCGGCGTCAGGCCGGCGCGGGTCAGCAGGGTGGCGGCGTTCAGGTTGTCTTGGGTGGTGCCCGCCGCGTAACGGTTGGTGCTGCTCCACAGCTGGCGGTCGTAACTGCCCTGGCGCAGCTGGGTCTTCAGTTCGCCACCCCCACCGCCGAACTGGTGCACTTGGCTGAGCGTGCCGTTGGCTGCGCGGCCCAGCAACTGGTCGCTGGCAAAGCCGTAGAAATCACCGGCCTTGATGCCCGCCGGCACGCCCCCTTGCAACCAGCCGATGCCGGGCCGGGGCACGTTGTTCGCGTTCAGGTAGAAAGCGCTGACGTTGAATTCATCGGCGCTGCCCACGCCCCAACTGAAGCTGGGCGCCAGGCCTTGCTTGTCGATGCGCGCACCGCCGTTATGGGCCACCGTGTTCATGGCGCTGATGCGCAAGCCCGAGGTCTCGCCCGTGCGGTGGTTGAAGTCCAGCGTGCCGCGCAGCAGGTCGCCGCTGCCGATGGTCAGCTGAACTTCGGTCTCATCGCTCAACTGCGGCTTCTTGCTGACCTGGTTGACCACGCCGCCGGTGGAACCGCGCCCGAACAGCATGGACGCCGAGCCGCGCAGCACCTCGACGCGTTCGGTGTTGAAGGTGTCGCGCTCGTATTGCGAAGGGTCGCGCATGCCGTCGATGAACAAGTCGCCCACCGTGGCCACCGGAAAGCCACGGATGCGGATGTCCTGGTCGGTGCCGTTTTCGGCGGCCGCGAACGAGATGCCGGCCACATGGTGCAGCGCCTCTTTCAAGGTTGTCAGCTTGCGGTCGTCCAACAGCTTTTCGGTCATCACCGACAGGCTCTGCGGGATGTCGCGGATGTCTTGTGTGCCCTTGCCGATGCTGCTGCTGGCGGCTCGTATTGACGTGGCGTCAGTCTCGGCCTGGGCCTTCACCGTGATCGGCTGCATCGTGGTTTCGGGCTGGGCGGCGACAAGCTGCATCAGGCCGAAGCCGGCGGCCAGCGCGCCCAGGGGCAGCAGGCGGCGGGGCGCAGTTGGGTGGGCCACGGGCAGGGTGGCGGGCTGGTCGGGGTCGGCTTTCACGTCAGGTCTCCAGATCAAAGTCGATGGGTATGCGGGCCCAGCCTTCAACCGGCTGGCCGTTTTCGGTGTGCGGCTTCAGGCGCGCCTTCACCTGCGGCGGCTCGGTGAACAGCACGGCCGATGGCGGTATCCGCTGGGGCTCCGGCGAGGCCACGGGCGGCGGCGGCGCCACGGCGGCTTGAACCACCAACGCAGGCGCCACCGGCCGCGGCGCGGGCTCGCTGGCCGCGTTGTTGGGCAGCGGCGCTGGGCTGGGCGCAAAGACAGTCACCGCCAGCGGTGTGGGCAAGGGGTGCATGGCGGTCAACGCGGGCAGCAAGCGTTGATGGAGCGGCGCTGCTGGCGCAGGCGGCGGCGCCGGCCGGTGCGGGGTGGACGGGGCCAGGTTGATCATCTGGAAGAACACCGGCACCGCGTCCCGGACCCGCTCAGGCGCGACGTGGCTCTGCAACAGGCCCCAGGCGGCGGCGACATGCAAACCCAGGATCAACGCGCCCACGCCGCGCCGCTGCACGGGCCTCAGAGTGGCCGCCTCGCGGGCCAGCAGGGGTGGGGGTGGAACACAGATCGGCAACGGGGTAAACGAAGATTTATCATCGAGCCCGATGCAAGCCAGCCCCCTAGACCTCGCCCAGGTTCGCCTGGATAACGCGCTGGCCCTCTTCGAAGAGTTTGTCCGCGCCACCGCGCGCCATGCCGACGCGGCGACGCTGCGCGGCCTGGAAAGGCGCTTCGCTGAACGGGTGCAGATCCAACCCAGCTACTGGAGCCAGATCAAAGGTCGTTCGCGGCAGATCGGCGAAAGGCTGGCCCGCCAGTTCGAACTGCTGTGCCACAAGCCCGCCGGCTGGATGGACCTGCCGCACGGCGCGAACGCCGGCGCTGCAGCGCGCGGGGTGGCGGCCGCTGCGGCCGCCACCTCGGAAGAACTGGCGCCGCGCGACGACGACGAGCGCTTCATCATGGGCCTGGTGCTGACCTTCTACCGCCGCCACCCGCAGCGCGCCCGCACCCGCTTGCTGGACCTGCTGGGCGAGGTGCTGACTGCGCCCGCCGCGTCAGCTTCCCCGCCCCCGCCGGCGGCCGCCCCGGCCACGCCACCCAAACTGGCCCCCGGCGTGGTGCGCAAACCCCCGCCGCCCGCCGCACCGCCCGAAGACCCGCGCGACCTGTGGCTGCGCACGCAGACCGGCGTGGCACCGCTCAAAGGCAAGCGTTGAGCAAAAACACTTGCGCTTTGATAATGACGTCTTTATCATTTGCGCAAGCCTGTGATGAACCAACTCCGCCCGGGGTGCCGGTGAGCTGAAAGCTGCAGCGGCACGCGCCGCCCAGTCTGTCGGCCCACCACGGCCCGGGTTGCACCAGCAGCCCGGGCCGTTTGCATGGCGGCTCCCCATTTCGCGCCCTGCTTTCGCCCCCTTCCATTTCTTCCCCACCGCAAGGGAGCCCCCGATGAAGATCACCCTCAAGACCCTGAAGCCGCGCAACCCCTTTGTCGCCGCCAGCCTGCGACGCAGCGCCGGCAGCCACAGCCCGCGCGGCGGCGCTTTGCGCCAGCAGGCGCAAAGCGCGATGCGCCGTGAGATCGCGGCTTGTACCGACAGGCACAAGCCCAGCCCCTGAATCCACACCGGAAGCTCCCAGCCCCAGCAACGGCGGCCGCTTCCCCAGGAGAGCCCCATGTTGACGACCGACCCCCGCGCCACGCTTGACCGCTACGGCGCCGCCTTCCCCGACAGCGACCCTTATGGCGACCTCTACAGCGGCCACCGCAGCCGCCTTTGGGCCAGCGCCTTGCTGCGCGCCGGCAGCCGCCTGCTCGACAGCCTGGCCGCCCGCTTGGCGCTGGCACCGCGCGCCGCGCCGGTGGACCGCGTGATCGAGTTCCACGCCGATGCCGGTGCGCCCGAAGGCGCCTTGTATGTAGACGGCCAACTGGTCGGGCATGTGCTGGGCGTGACGCGGCTGTAGCCGACCTGCCCACACGTTGGTCGTTGGCACGCTCGCGGCCCGCGCGCCGTCCACCCGGACGGCACGCGAGCCCTCAAGTCGGGCGGCACGCGGCCGATAGCCCGAAGACGAACCCGCCCTTGAGCCCACGCGCCGCCGCCATGTCCATCCCCACCGGCTTCATCCACACCGCCCCGCCCGACCTGGCGCAGTGGGTCAGCCTGTTCGACGCGACGCAACTGCCCATCCTGGCGACCACGGCCGAAGAGCTGGACCTGCTGCGGCTGAACGAAGACGCCGTCGATGCCCATCTGCTGACCGACGTGGTGGCCAGCGACCCCTTGTTGACCCTGAAGCTGCTGGCCCATGTGGCGCAGTTGCGCCGCAAGCGCGGCAGCAGCCATGTCGAGACCGACACCGAAACCGTGACCGAGGCGCTGGTGATGCTGGGCATCTCACCCTTCTTCCGGGCCTTCGGCGCGCAGCCGACCACCGTGGAAGCACAACTGGCGGGGCAGCCCGCCGCGCTGGCCGGCTTTCAGGCGGTGTTGGCGCGTTCGCGCCGGGCGGCGCGCTTTGCCATCGGCTTTGCCGTGCACCGGCTGGACCCCGACGCCGCCGTGATCCACGAAGCCGCGTTGCTGCACGACTTCACCGAGCTGCTGCTGTGGCTGCGCGCGCCGGGCCTGGCGCTGCAGATCGCGCGACGCCAGCACGCCGACACCACCCTGCGTTCGAAGGCCGTGCAACGCGAACTGCTGCACATCGAACTGGACGAGCTGGAACACGCGCTGATGCTGGCCTGGGGCTTGCCGGCGCTGCTGGTGCAGATCACCGACGAGCACGCCGTGGACGCCACCTTGCAAACGCGCAATGTGCAACTGGCCATACGCCTGGCGCGGCACAGCGGCCAGGGCTGGGACAACGCCGCCCTACCCGACGACCTGCACGACATCGCCGAGATGCTGAACCTGTCGCCCGAAGC
>JAYVBO010000632.1:0-2352 GCA_043750435.1 Betaproteobacteria bacterium
TACCTGCGTGAGCGCAAGGCGGACGTCGAACAGGTCGTCGAACGCCTGCTGCGCGAACTGGCTGGGCAAGCGAGCGCCCTGGCCGGCACAGCCGGCGGCGCCGCTCAGGCGGCACGCGACTTCGCCGGCGAAGACCCGCTGGTGCTGGTGGCCAACGACGTGGCGCCGGCCGACATGATGCAGTTCAAGCGCAGCGTCTTCACCGGTTTCGTCACCGATGTCGGCGGGCGCACCTCGCACACCGCCATCGTGGCCCGCAGCATGGACATCCCGGCCGTGGTGGGCGCACGTGAGGCCAGCCGGCTGATCCGCCAGGACGACTGGCTGGTCATCGACGGCGACGCCGGCGTGGTCATCGTCGACCCCTCGCCCATCGTGCTGGAGGAATACCGCTTCCGCCAGCGCCAGAGCGAACTGGAACGCGCCCGCCTGGACCGCCTGCGGAACACGCCGGCCGTCACGCTGGACGGACAGGCGGTGGAACTGCTGGCCAATATAGAACTGCCGGACGACGCACCCGGCGCGCTGGAAGCCGGCGCGGTGGGCGTGGGCCTGTTCCGCAGCGAATTCCTCTTCATGAACCGTGAAGGCGCATTACCGGGCGAAGACGAGCAATTCGAGGCTTACCGCGACGCCGTCCTGGCCCTGCAAGGTCTGCCGGTGACGATACGCACCGTCGACATCGGCGCCGACAAGCCGCTGGAGCGGCTGTCACAGCAAGACCTGCGGCACGAGCACAGCCTCAACCCGGCCCTGGGGCTGCGCGCCATCCGCTGGAGCCTGGCGGAGCCGGGCATGTTCCGCCAGCAGCTGCGCGCCATCCTGCGCGCCAGCGCCTACGGCAAGGTGCGCATCCTCATACCGATGGTGGCGCAAATGGGCGAGGTCAAGATGATCTTCGACGCCGTGGAGCGCGCCAAGCAGCAACTCGACGAGGCTGGCAAGGCCTTCAGCAGGGTGGAGGTGGGCGCGATGATCGAAGTGCCTGCCGCAGCCCTGCTGATTGACCGCTTCCTGCAGCACTTCGACTTTGTCTCAGTGGGCACCAACGACCTCATTCAGTACACGCTGGCCATCGACCGTGCCGACGAAGCCGTCGCGCACCTGTACGACCCCTGGCATCCGGCCGTGCTGCAGTTGCTGCAGCAGACTATCGCTGCGGCTGCGGCTGCCGGGCGCGGTGTCAGTGTGTGCGGCGAGATGGCCGGCGACCCGGCCTTCACTGAACTGCTGCTGGCCATGGGCCTGCGCAGCTTCTCGATGCACCCAGCGCGCATCTCGACCATCAAGCAGCGCGTGCTGCGCGCCGACACGCGCCAGCTAAGCAAGCAGGTGGCCGCTGTGTTGGCAGCTGACGATCCGGCGCAGGCCTGGCGCCTGGCCACCCAGGGCCGGCCGGGTCGTTAGGGAAGGTCTGCAGAACGCGTGGCGTGGCCACCATTTTCGCCATTCGATGGCGGATCTGGGACGTGTCGGTCAATTCGCCAGTCGCGCGGCCCCTGGCAACGCGTCAGAACTCGCAGGTTTGATCCCCTGCGAGCCCCTTGCGGGCCTTGCAGACGCACTCATCCCTGTGCCTCCATCAACTGCCGCCGCGCCATCCAACAGGTTGGACGGCGCGAACAGCGTGAAGATCTGCGCCGTGTTCTTGGCCAGCCCTCGGTAGCGAACCTTGGTGTAGCCGAACTGGCGCTTGAGCACGCGGAACGGGTGTTCCACCTTGGCCCGGATGCTGGCCTTGATCTTCTCGGCCTTCTCGACCAGGGCGTCTGGCTCGATGAAGGGGTTGAGCTTGCGGCGCAGTCCAGGGCGCATCGCAACATGCCATGTCGGCCCCGCAGCCTCTGGCCGCTTGTGCGCACCCTGGTAGCCCGCATCACCCCAGGCATCCTCCTCCTTGCCGTGCAGCACGGAGCCAGCCTGCGTCACGTCGTTGACGTTGGCCGCTGTGCCCACCACGCTGTGCACCAGCCCAGACTTCGCATCCACGCCGATGTGGGCCTTCATGCCGAAGTACCACTGGTTGCCCTTGAAGTGCCCCCGATTTCGCGGACACTTTTTCACTCAAGAAGGAGTCCGAGATGCCAACCCCCAAACCGCCGTATCCGGCGGCGTTTCGTCAACAGATGGTCGAGCTGGTGCGCGCAGGTCGCGGTATCAGTGACCTGGCACGAGAGTTCGGCTGCAATGCCAGCAGCATCCACGCATGGATGAAGGCTGCCGGCGGCCCTGATGGCAGCGGCGCCATCAGCAGCGACGCGCCGCTGTCGATGAACGAGCGCCAAGAGCTGATCGAGCTGCGCCGCAAGTTCAAGCAGGTTCAGCAGGAGCGCGACATATTGGCAAAGGCTA
>JAYVBO010000633.1:0-2347 GCA_043750435.1 Betaproteobacteria bacterium
CCGGCGCCGGGCAACTGGCCAAGATGGTTAACCAGGTGTGCATCGCCGGCCTGGTGCAGGGCCTGGCCGAAGCCGTCGCCTTCGGCCAGCGCGCCGGGCTGGACATGCCGCAAGTGCTGGACGTGATCGGCAAGGGCGCCGCCCAAAGCTGGCAGATGGACAACCGCGGCAAGACCATGGTGGCCGACCAGTTCGAATTCGGCTTCGCCGTGGACTGGATGCGCAAGGACCTGGGCCTGGTGCTGGAAGAGGCCCGCCGCAACGGTGCGCAAATGCCCGTGACCGCGCTGGTGGACCAGTTCTACGCCGAGGTGCAGGCGCTGGGCGGCCAGCGCTGGGACACGTCCAGCCTGATTCGCCGCCTGAAATAGGCCTTGCGGCGCCTGCGCTGACTGCGCCGCTGACCGCGACGCTTATTGCGGCGCGGACGCCGGCGCCGCAGCGGGCGCCACCGGCGCGCTGCTGGCCGGCCCGGGCCGGCCGAGCGAGGCCAGTTCGGCCTCGGTCAGGATGTCGAACACGCGTATCACCTTTTGCACACCGCCAACCGTGCTGGCCAGGTCGGCGCCGCGTGCGGCTTCGCGTTCAGTGACCCGGCCCATCAGGTAGACCACGCCGCGCTCGCTGACCACCTTGTAGGCGTTGGCCTGGATGTCCTTGGCGTCGACAAAAGTGGCCTTGACCTTGGCGCTGAGCAGGCTGTCGGACGAGCGCGTGCCCATGGTCACGTTGTCGGCCACGACCAGTTCGTTGACCACGCCGCGCACGTTTTCAACCCGTGCGACGGCTTTCTCGACGGCCACTCGCTCGGGCTCGCCGGGCACTTCGCCGGTGATCAGCACCAGGCGGTTGTAGCTGGTGATGCTGATGTTGCCCAGCGTGGCCAGGTCACGGGCGCGCGCCGAGGCTTTCAGTTCGATGCTTTCATCTTCGATCTGCGTGCCGGTGGTGCGGCGGTCGGTGGCCACCAGGCCGCCGCCGACCATGCCGCCGCCGACCAGCAAGGGCACCAGCGGCAGGGCGCAGCCGGACAAGGCGGTGACCGACAACAGGACGCACAGCGCAGCCGAAGCGGCTGCAGCGCGGGTGGCTTGAAAACGAAACTGGGCATTCATCACGGGTCTTGGTCCCCCATCAACTGGAAATCGACGGCATCGCACAGGCAATGCAGCACGAGCAACTGCAATTCGGCCACGCGGGCCGGGCGTTCGTGGGGCACGGCCACCAGCACGTCGGTTTCGGCCAGCAGTTCGCCGAAAGCCTGCGCGCCGCGTCCGGCCAGCACCACGATGGTCATGTCCTTGGCCTGGGCGGCCGAAATCACTTTGCTGCTGTGGCCTTCGCCGTCGTCGATGTACAGCAGCACATCGCCGGGCAGGCCCAGCGCGCGCACCTGCTGCACGGCTTCAACCGGTTCCATCGCCAGCGCGGCCAGCGGCGGGCGTTCACGCTCGAAACGGCCGGCCAGCAGGTGGGCCAGGTAGGGCGCCAGCGCGGCGCCGGCACCGGCGCCGGTGGTCATCACCTTGCCGCCGTTGGTCAGCGCGGCCAGCAAGGCGGCGCTGGCGTCGGCGATGGGGCGTGCGAGCAGTTCAGCGGCCTGGTACTTGAGGTCAGCGCTGTCGAAGAACTGCTGCTGGATGCGCTGTTCAAGCATGGTCGGCACATGATAGGGCAGGGGCGGGGCGCCAGACGCCCCCCCATCTTCAGCCCGCGTCAAACGCCGCCTGCAACCATTCAATCGCCTCGCCGTCGATGGCCAGCACGTCGAAGCGGCAGGGCGGCAGCACCGGCAGGCGCAGCAGGTAGTGCTGGGCGGCGCGGACCAACCTTTGCTGCTTTCGCCCGCCCACGCTGGCCGCCGCACCGCCGTGGCCTTGGCCCTGCGCGCTGGCGGCGCGGGCCCGCACCTCGACGAAAACCAGCGTGCCGTCGCGGTCGCGCATCACCAGGTCGATTTCGCCGCCGCGCGCCGATGGGCCGAAGGCCACCCGATAATTGCGCTGCACCAGCTTCAGGCCGTGCGCCTGCAACCAGGCCAGCGCGCGGTCTTCGGCCGCATCGCCACGGGCTTTGGTGCTGGCCTCGCCACCGAGACCGGCGCCTGCGCCTCTTGCCCCTTTCGCCACTCTCGTGACCATAGACCCCTCCTTGTTGCAGCGCGCCGCTGCGCTGGCCGCCGGCCACCAGCAGCACCGGCCCGGCACGCTCTACGTGGTGGCCACGCCCATCGGCAACCTGGCCGACATCACGCTGCGTGCCATCCACATTCTGGGCCGGGTCGACGCCGTGGCCTGCGAAGACACCCGCGTCGGCGCGCAACTGCTGGGCCACCTGGGCCTGCACA
>JAYVBO010000634.1:0-2345 GCA_043750435.1 Betaproteobacteria bacterium
GGCCTGAAGTTCAACCGCCACGGCGAATGCGTGGACGTGCCGGCCGCACCCCAGGTCTGCAAGAGCATGGGCATCAAGGGCTACCCCTGCATCGAGCGGGCCGGCGTGGTCTGGGCCTACCTCGGCCCCAAGGAACTGCAACCCGCGCTGCCCGACGTGGAATGGGCCACCCTGCCCGAGAGCCACCTCTTCGTGAGCCGCCGGCTGCAGGAATGCAACTACCTGCAGGCGATGGAAGGCGGCATCGACACCAGCCATGTTTCCTTCGTGCACCGCTACGAAGTGGACACCGACCCCATGCACCAGGGCACCCGCGCGCTGGACTACATCAAGGCCGATGGCAACGTCGTCTTCGAGATCGAACAGACCGATTTCGGCCTGACCCTCTTCGGCCGCCGCAACGGCGACGCCGACAGCTACTACTGGCGCATCACGCAGTGGCTCTTCCCCTGGTACACGCTGATCCCGCCTTTCGGCGAACACGCGCTGGGCGGCCATGTCTGGGTGCCGATGGACGATCACCACTGCTGGGCCTGGAGCATCAACTTCCGCCCCGACCGGCCCTTGTCGGCCGAAGAACGCGCCGACATGGCAGCCGGCAGGGGCATCCACTGCGAATACGAGCCCGGCAGCCTGCGCACCAAGGCCAACAAGGACAACGACTACCTCATCGACCGCCGCGCGCAGCAGGAAAAACGCGCCTACAGCGGCGTCTTCGGTTTTTCGGTGCAGGACGCCTCACTGCAGGAAAGCATGGGGGCTATACAGGACCACGCCAACGAAAGGCTGCTGCACACCGACCGCGCCATCGTGATGGCCCGCCGCATGCTGCACGACAGCGCGCTGGCTCTGGCGCAAGGCGCCACGCCTCCGGCGCTGGACGCCACGCGCCAGCGCGTGCGCGCCGCCGGCGTGCTGCTGCCGCGCGGCGACAAACCACAGGCCTGGGCGGAGGAACACCTGGCCGACGGGCGCGACCAGCCGGTCTTTTCGATCTGAGCGCGCCGTCTGAGCACACGGTCTGACACCCGAACCTGAGAGTGAAAAACCTGCATGAATCACAGCATCACGCGCCGCACCGCACTGGCCTGCACCCTGGCCCTGGCCGCCGCCAGCGCACAGGCCCAACCGGCTGCCGAATGGGCGCCCAGCAAGCCGGTGCGCATTGTCGTGCCCATCGTCGGCAGCACCAACGACGTGCTGGCCCGCCTGGTGGCCGCCGAGTTGCAGAAGACCCTGGGCCAGACTGTCATCGTCGAGAACAAAGGCGGTGCCGGCGGCACCATCGGCGCGGCCGATGTGGCACGGTCAGCGCCCGATGGGCAGACCCTGCTGGTGGGCTTCAACGGCCCGCTGGCCATCAACGCCACGCTTTACCCCAAGCTGCCCTACGACCCGGTGAAAGACTTCGCGCCCATCACCCTGGTGGTGACCGCGGCGCAGTACCTGGCCGTGAATCCCAGCGTGCCGGTGAAGAACGTGGCCGAACTGGTTGCGCTGGCCAAGAACCGGCCGCTGTCCTACGCCTCGGTGTCGGTGGGCAGTGCCTCGCACCTGACGATGGAAATGCTGAAGAGCGCAGCCAAGGTCGACATCACCCACGTGCCCTACCGCGGCGCGGGGCCGGCCGTGGCCGACCTGGTGGGCGGGCAGGTGCAGGCGGCCTTTTTGGTGCCAGGCAACGTGCAGCAATTCGCCAAGGAAGGCAAATTGCGGCTGATCGCATCCACCGGTAGCAAGCGCTTTGCGTCCACCCCCGAGGTGCCGACGATGATCGAGCAGGGCTACCCGGGCTTCGTCGCCCTGTCGTGGATCGGCTTCGTGGCGCCGGCCGGCACGCCCAAGCCCGTCATCGACCGCTACCACCGCGAGATCACGCGCATCGTGGCGTTGCCCGAAATCAAGGCCAAATTGGAGGCGATGGAAATGGACATCGTCGCCAGCACGCCGGCCCAGTTTGCCGACTGGATACAGGCCGAGATACCGCGTTGGGGCAAGGTCATTCGCGAAACCGGCACCAAGGCCGAGTGAAGGAGACCATGCCTGTGCGGCCCCGATTGCACGGCCGCCGCGCCGTCATCACCGGCGGCGCGGCCGGCATCGGCGCAGCCGTGGCGCGGCTGTTCTGCGCCGAGGGCGCGGCGGTGATGCTGGTCGACCGCGATGAAGCTGCGCTGGCCGCCACGGGGGCAGCGCTGCTGGCGGCTGTGCCTGCCGCCAAGGTGCTGACCGCCGTGGCCGAAGTGGCCGACGAGGCCGCCCTGAGCCACGCCATTCAGCGAGCCGACAGCGAACTGGGTGGCATCGACATCCTGGTCAACAACGCCGCCATGCGCCACCACGGG
>JAYVBO010000635.1:0-5459 GCA_043750435.1 Betaproteobacteria bacterium
TGCGCGCGCGTGGCGGCGGTGCACGACGAGATTGCCGCTATGCCCATGGGCTACCGCACGCTGATCGGCGACATGGGCTCGGCGCTGTCGGGCGGGCAGAAGCAGCGCATCTTGCTTGCCCGCGCCTTGTACAAGCGGCCGGCCATCTTGCTGCTGGACGAGGCCACCAGTTCGCTGGACGTCGAGCGTGAGCGCACGGTCAACCAGGCTGTTCGTCAGTTGGCGCTGACTCGCGTGATCGTGGCGCACCGGCCTGAAACCATCGCATCGGCGGGGCGCGTCATCGCCCTGCACGACGGCCGCGTGGCGCAGGATTTGCGCAACGTGAACGGCAGCGCACCCATGCAGTGAACCGCCCGGGCGGGCGCTGCGGCGCTGCGGCGCGCGGCCGGTTGCGCGGCGGGGAGGCTATCGGCGCGGCGCCGTCTGCACTTCCAGCCGCGCCAACCAGTGCAGCGCTTGCTCGCGGTTGGCGCCGCACATCTCGGCCGTCGGCATCAGCGACAGGCAAACCGCCGGCCGTTCCGGCAGGCCGAAGATCCGGCAACGCTCAGCGTCGTCCAATTGCACGCAACGCACGCCAGCGGGTTTGCCGCCCGGCATGCCGGGTATGGCAGAGCTGATGGAAGGTGCGGTGCAGCACGCGCCGCAGCCGTCTCGGCAATTCATGCGGCGCATGCTAATCGGCTGTGCGCGATGCCTACCGCTGGCAGGGGCGGACTCGTAAAATCTGGCGATGCTGCACCCCCAAGAATTTGACGTGATCGTGGTTGGTGGCGGCCATGCGGGCACCGAGGCGGCGTTGGCCGCTGCGCGCATGGGCTGCACCACCCTGCTGCTGACCCACAACATCGAGACGCTGGGGCAGATGAGCTGCAACCCGTCCATCGGCGGCATCGGCAAAGGCCATCTGGTCAAAGAGATCGACGCGCTGGGTGGCGCCATGGCCGCCGCCACCGACGAAGCCGGCATCCAGTTCCGTATCCTTAACGGCAGCAAAGGCCCGGCCGTGCGCGCCACCCGGGCCCAAGCCGACCGCGTGCTCTACCGCGCCGCCATACGCCAGCGCCTGGAAAACCAGCCCAACTTGTGGCTGTTCCAGCAGGCCGTGGACGACTTGATGGTTGAGAGCGACCGCGTGGTGGGCGCTGTCACGCAGATCGGCCTGCGCTTCCGTGCGCGCACGGTGGTGCTGACAGCCGGCACCTTCCTGGACGGCCGCATCCACGTGGGCCTGCAGAATTACAGTGCCGGCCGCGCCGGCGACCCGCCGGCCGTCAGCCTGTCGGCGCGCCTGAAAGAACTGAAGCTGCCGCAGGGCCGTTTGAAGACCGGTACCCCGCCTCGCCTGGATGGCCGCAGCATCGACTTCAGCAAGCTCGAAGCCCAGCCCGGTGACCTGGACCCGGTGCCGGTGTTCAGTTTCATGGGCAACGCCAGCCAGCACCCGCAGCAACTGCCCTGCTGGATCACGCACACCAATGCGCGCACCCACGACATCATCCGCAGCGGTTTCGACCGCAGCCCCATGTTCACCGGCGTCATCGAAGGCATAGGCCCGCGCTACTGCCCGAGCATCGAAGACAAGGTGAACCGCTTCGCCGACAAGACTTCGCACCAGATCTTCCTGGAACCCGAAGGCCTGACGACGCACGAGTTCTACCCGAATGGCATCTCCACCTCCCTGCCCTTCGACGTGCAGTTGGCGGCGGTGCGGTCGATGGTCGGCTTGGAGCAGGCGCACATCCTGCGGCCCGGCTACGCCATCGAATATGACTACTTCGACCCCCGCGAACTGAAACCGAACTTCGAAACAAAGGCTGTGCAAGGCCTCTTTTTCGCCGGACAAATCAACGGCACCACAGGCTATGAAGAAGCGGCTGCACAGGGGCTGTACGCCGGTGCCAACGCCGCGCTGCAGGTGCTGGGCCGTGCGCCCTGGCTGCCGCGCCGCGACCAGGCTTACCTGGGTGTGCTGGCCGACGACCTGGTGACCAAGGGCGTCACCGAGCCCTACCGCATGTTCACCAGCCGGGCTGAGTTCCGCCTTCAGCTGCGTGAAGACAACGCCGACCTGCGCCTGACCGATATCGGCCATGAACTGGGCTTGGTGGACGAGGCGCGCTGGACCGCCCTGCAGCGCAAGCGTGAACTGTTGGAACGCGAACTGCAACGCCTGCGCGCTACCTGGGTACGCCCGGCCACCGTGCCGGCGGCGGATGCCGAGCGGCTGATCGGCAAGGCCCTGGAACACGAATACACCCTGGCCGACCTGATGCGCCGCCCGGGTGTGGGGTTCGATGAAGTCCACGCGCTGGCGCACATCGCCGGCCACAGTGTTTCACGTGAAACATTGCAGGCCGAGCTGGGCCAGCCCATGGCCGACACGGTGATCGAGCAAACCGAAATCAGCATCAAGTACGCCGGCTACATCGACAAGCAGAACGACGAGGTTGAGCGCGCAGCCTCTTTCGAGAGTCTGAGCCTGCCGGAAGACCTGGACTACGGCCAAGTCAGCGCGCTGTCTTTTGAAGTGCGCCAGAAGCTGAGCAAGCAGCGTCCGCAGACGCTGGGCCAGGCCTCGCGCATTTCGGGTGTGACGCCAGCGGCGATTTCCCTGCTGCTGGTGCATCTGAAGAAGCGTCGCGGCAAGGTTGTTGCGCAGGATGCTGCGGCTTGAACCCGGTGTCACCTTCCTGGGCTGCGGCGACCGACGCCAGCGCCGGCGCTGGCGGGTCCGCACACGCTGACGCCGCTGAACTGCAGGGCATCTTCACGGCGCTGGGCCTGGAGCCGCAGCCCGCGAAGGTGGCCGCCTTGTCGGCTTATCTGGACCTGCTGCAGCGTTGGAACGTCACCTACAACCTCACGGCGGTGCGCGACCGCAGCGCCATGCTCAGCCAGCACCTGGCGGACTGCCTGGCGGTCATCCCGTCGCTGCGCCAGCACCGGTCAGTGGGCCGCTTGCTGGATGTTGGCAGCGGCGGCGGCCTACCGGGGGTGGTCATTGCGGTCTTGTTGCCGCAGATGGATGTGACCTGCGTCGATGCTGTGGGCAAAAAGGTGGCCTTTGTGCGGCAAGTGGCCGGAGGTCTTCAGCTGCCCAATCTGCACGGCGCGCACGCGCGGGTGGAGGACCTGAAGTTGCCGAGCTTCGATGTCATCACATCACGGGCCTTTGCGACGCTGGAACTGTTCGTGCGCCTGACCGAGAAGCACCTGGCGGCTGACGGCGTGTGGCTGGCCATGAAAGGTCGGCTGCCTGAAGAAGAAATGGCGGCGCTTCCACCTTCTATTGAAGTGTTTCACGTGGAACAACTGGTGGTACCGGGGCTGGATGCACAGCGCTGCCTGGTCTGGATGCGCCGACGCGCGGCGGCGCAGCGCTGAATCTGCGCTACCCTTACCCCACCCCAGAAAGCAAACCATGTTTGGCATCGCCGATTTCGGCGCCTACTGCGGCGCCATCCTCTTGTTTCTGGCTTTGCCGGGGCCCGGCACGTTCACGTTGCTGACGTCCACCAGCCAAGGCGGTTTGCGCGCGGGGGCGGTGGCCACCTTGGGCTTGATCGTCGGTGACCAGGTGCTGCTGTGGCTGGCGGTGGGCGGTGTGGCGGCGCTGCTGGCCGCGCATCCGCTGGTCTTCCAGGCTGTGCAGATGCTGGGCGCAGGCTATCTGGCCTGGATCGGTTTGCGCCTGATCTTCGCCCAGCCCGGCGATGCACCACCCATCCGCATAGCCCCGCATCACTACGCGCGACAGGCTTTCCTCATCACCCTGCTCAACCCCAAGGCGATCGTCTTCTACATGGCATTCTTCCCGCTGTTCATAGCCCCCGCCACCCACCGGGGCGCCACCACCTTCATCGCCATGGCCGTGACGATCGCGGTCATCACCGCGGCCTACTGCCTCACGCTGTGTGCCGGCGCCCACGCCGTCACGGCCTATGTGCGGGCGCACCGGCGCCTGGCTCGGCTGCTGGAACGCCTTGCGGGCGTCTTCTTGTTGGGCTTTGGCATCCGCCTGGGCGCAGCATGAGCAGCGGCATGCGCATCTACTGCATCGCCAACCAGAAGGGTGGCGTCGGCAAAACCACCACCACGGTGAACCTGGCCGCTGGCCTGGCCAAGCTGGGCAAGCGGGTGCTGGTGGTGGATCTGGACCCACAGGGCAACGCCACCATGGGCTCGGGCATCGACAAGCGGGCGCTGGAAGTCAGCGTCTACGACGTGCTGCTGGAATCAGCCAGCATTGCCGAAGCCCGCCAGACCAGCGCCAAAGGCGGCTACGACGTGCTGGGCGCCAACCGCGAACTGGCCGGTGCCGAGGTGGAACTGGTGCACCTCGAGCGCCGCGAAAAGCGCCTGAAGCTGGCGCTGCAAGCCGTGGCCACCGAATACGACTTCGTGCTGATCGACTGCCCGCCTTCGCTGAGCATGCTGACGCTGAACGGCCTGTGCGCCGCCAACGGCGTGCTGGTGCCCATGCAGTGCGAATACTTCGCGCTGGAGGGCCTGTCGGACCTGGTCAACACCATCAAGCAGGTGCACGCCAACCTCAACCCCGACCTGCAGATCAGCGGCCTG
This sequence comes from Betaproteobacteria bacterium, assembly GCA_043750435.1. Lineage (GTDB taxonomy): Bacteria > Pseudomonadota > Gammaproteobacteria > Burkholderiales > Burkholderiaceae_C > Rubrivivax. The sequence goes on from JAYVBO010000635.1 coordinate 4,588, forward strand.
CTGCGCGTGATGTTCGACACCCGCGTCACGCTGCAGCAGCAGGTCAGCGAGCAGCTGAAGGCGCACTTCGGCGCCAAGGTCTTCGACACCGTGATCCCGCGCAATGTGCGCCTGGCCGAAGCGCCCAGCTACGGCCAGGCCGGCGTGAACTTCGACCCCTCGTCCAAGGGCGCGCAAGCCTTCTTGGAATTCGCCAAAGAGGTGGTTCAGCGGCATGGATGACGCGCTGCTGTCGCGCATCGAAGACGCCAGCCTGAACGCCAGCGCGCCGCCGCAGCAGCGTTGGCTGGACGGCTGGCTGCTGCGCTATTCGCCGGGCAAGGCGCGCCGGGCGCGCTGCATCAATGCGGTGGCGGCCGGGCGTTTGCCGCTCAGCCAGAAGCTGGCCTATGCCGCCGATCTGTATGCGGAAGCGGGCTTGCCGATGGTGGCGCGCATCACGCGCTACACCCAGCCGACTGAACTCGACGGCCAACTGGCGGCGCTGGGCTGGCCGGCCGTGGACACCACGCTGGTTCAGGTGCTGGCCGACCTGAACCGGCCGCTGCCGCTGCCCTTGCCCGCCGATACCGAGTGCGCACTGCTGCCTGCTGCCGAATACGCCGAAGCGGTGGGCGGGCTGCGCGGCTCGCCGGCCATCCAGCGGCAGGCCCACGTTCAGCGTTTGCAGACGTCACCGGTGCCCTACCGGGGCTACGTCATTCGGCGCGTCGCCGATGGCCAGGTGCTGTCTTGTGGCCAGTCGGCCCGCGAAGGCGACTTGGTGGGGCTGTACGACGTCTACACCCGAGAAGACCAGCGCGGTCAGGGCTTGGCGCAGCGCCTGTGTGAGCGCCTTCTTGCGCAATCTGCAGCAGAAGGCGCGACGGTGG
>JAYVBO010000636.1:0-2342 GCA_043750435.1 Betaproteobacteria bacterium
CGCCTGGCGGGCCAGACGCACCGCAACGCGCGGCCCGGGCGAATGAGGTGGCGGGCGAGCGGACGGGTACGGGCTACATCTGCAGCGCCGCCAGCCGCCTGGCGATCTCGGCGTTGAGCCAGATGGCGTCGTGCCCTGGAACCACCAGTTGCAAGCCTTGGGCCCGCATGTCGCGCGCCATCTCGGCGCTGCCGCACCAAATGCCTGTCACCTTGCCGGCCGCGCTGCAAGCTTGCTGGATGCGGGTGATGGCCGCTGCCAGCACCGGGTGCGTGTGCGCTGCGGCCGGGCCCAGGCCCAGGGCAATGCCAAGGTCGCTGGGGCCGATGAACAGGCCGTCGATGAGCGCCACGGCAGCGATGGCTTCCACTGCCTCCAGCCCGGCCCGCGTTTCGATCATCGCCAGCGCCAGAATTTGCGCGTTGGCGTGCTGCGGGTAGTCGCTACCACCGACGAGCAGCCCGCGTGCCGGGCCAAAAGAATGATCGCCTTGCATGCCGCCCATGGGGTAGCGGCAGGCGCGGCCAAAAGCCACCGCCTCGGCGCCCGAGTTCACCAACGGGCAGATCACGCCATAAGCGCCAGCGTCCAGCGCCCGGTTGATCTCGGCCAGGTTGTTCTGGCTGACCCGCACCATGGGCACGGCTGGTGTGTGCGACAGCGCTTGCAGCATCGCCAGCATTTGCGCGTGGCCGGCCATGCCGTGCTGGCAGTCGACGACCACGGCATCGAAGCCGGCACTGCCCACCAGTTCGGCGGCATAGGCAGAGTCGAAGCTCATCCAGCCCGCCACGGCAGATTTTCCGGCGCTGAAAAGTTCGAGCAGGCGGTTGGTTTTCACGGGCAGGCCTCCTTCAGGGTGGCCAGGCGGGCCAAAAACGGGTGCAGGTGGGAAGCGGCCATCGCCACTTGCTGCATGGGGACCAGGTGGCCCGTGCCAAACACCATCGTCGTGGTCGGCAGTCCCTGCAACAGCGCCGCCAGGCTGCGGCCGTCAGGCAAGGTGCCCGGCAGGGCGACCAGCGGCGTTGCGTTCACGCCGTCATCGCCGGTGGCAGCAGGCTGAGGCGTGCCAGGCGCCCGCCGGCGTCCAGCGTGGTGTCCAGCGCCGCCGCAGCGGTGGGCACATCGCTTTTGAAATGCACTGTCTTGGGGCTGTCGCCAGCCACCACCAGCAAGGCCTCGGCGTCTTGCGCGCCGGTGTTGATGAACTGCCGCCAACAGCCCGCCGGCAACGACAAGGTATCCCACGCGCCAAGGTCGGTCAGCACTTGCTGGTCACCCGTGTTCAGGGCGACTTGCAACGGGCCGCGTGCATGCACCAGCACAGCCGTCTCGTCGATGAAAAATGGCGCGCTGCGCTGGCCCGCAGGCACGCGCGGCCATTCGACAGAAAAGCCTTGTGGGTCGGTGATGGCGGGTCGGTGGCTGCGGTGCTGGCTGAGGCCCCAGCCGATCACCGGGGCCAGCTGCCAGCCGTGGCCGGGCAGCACGGCGTCCAGCGTGGCCGCGCGGAAGTCGCGCTGCGCCGGTTTCACGCAACGCGCCATCATCTCGGCCACAGACCAGCGGCGCAGCAGCGCCACCTCATGCGGCGGCATCAGGGGCAGCAGTGCGTCGTCAGGCGGCGGCGCCTGCCCTTCTGGCACGTCGATCAGTTGGTTGTCGCGCCCCAGGTACAGACCGGTGTCGCGGGCGCGGTGAATGACATCGGGGCTCCAGATGATGCCGCCGGTGTCGTCGCCCCCAAGCACCGTCATCAAAAAGCCATGGCTGTTGCCGTTGTTGGAAAAGCCGCGGAACATCCATGTCGGCATGCAGATCACGTCGTCTTCGTCCAGCACCGCTTGGCCTTCGTCACCGGCCGCGCCCCAGCGCAGTGTGAAGCGGCCTTCACAGGCGATGAAGACCTCGGCCGTGAAGTGCAGGTGCAGGTTGTTGGTGATGCCCGGGGCCATGCCGGCTGCGCCGATGTTGAAGCCATGCGGCTCGCGCAAGTTCACCCTCTGACCGGGGTTCTGCGTCACGCCCGGGCCGATGATGGCGTAGTTTTCTTTAGGCGTGCTGCCGGGCAGTCGGACGTCGATGAAGGCGTCGTCGCAGGACCGGTACTGGCTGCGGCGGATGTGGCGGCGCTGCGCTTCTGCGGGTGTCAGGTTCATGGTGATGGGTGTTGAGGTGACGGGGTCTGTCAGCCTTTGACAGCGCCTTGGGTCAGGCCGGAGACGATCTGCTTCTGGAACTGCGCCACCAGCACGAAGATCAGCGACAACGTGGTGTTGCGGATGCCGATGGCGTCAAACAACGCACGGAAGCTGGGCAGCAGCGTGGCGTGCGGCAGT
>JAYVBO010000637.1:0-5453 GCA_043750435.1 Betaproteobacteria bacterium
CTCGGCCTGGTGGCGGCGGCCCTGGTGATCGGGGTGCTGCTGTCAATGTTGATCACCAGCAGTTTGAAGACCCAACTGGGCGGTGAACCGGCCGCTGCCGCGCAACTGGCCCAGGCCGTGGCCGACGGCGACCTGAGCACACCCATCACCTTGCGCCCCGGCGACAGCACCAGCCTGATGGCCTGCCTGCAGCACATGCAGCACAGCCTGTCACGCGTGGTGGCCACCGTGCGCGAAGGCTCGGAACGCGTGGCTTGCGCGGGCGGCGAAATCGCCCAGGGCAACCTCGACCTGTCCACCCGCACCGAACAGCAGGCCAGCGCCATCCAGCAGACTTCGGCATCGATGGAGGAACTGGGCAGTACGGTCAAGCAGAACGCCGCCAGTGCTGGCGAGGCCGACACTTTGGCCAACCGGGCGAGTGACGTGGCACGGCGCGGTGGCGAGGTCGTCGCACGGGTGGTGCTGACCATGGGCGGCATCACCGAAAGTTCACGCAAGATCGCCGACATCACCAGCGTCATCGACGGCATCGCCTTCCAGACCAACATCCTGGCCTTGAACGCAGCCGTGGAAGCGGCGCGAGCCGGCGAACAGGGCCGCGGCTTTGCCGTAGTGGCCAGCGAAGTGCGCAGCCTGGCGCAACGCAGCGCCGATGCGGCGCGCGAGATCAAGCGCCTGATTGCCGCCAGCGTAGAACGCGTCGAACAAGGCACGGCACAGGTCGACGAAGCCGGTCGCACCATGGGCGAGGTGGTGGCGTCCATCGCCCGTGTCACGACCATCATGGGCGAAATCAGCGCGGCCAGCCGCGAGCAAAGCACGGGCCTTGAGCAGGTCGGGCTGTCGATGAGCCAGATGGACACGGCCACCCAGCGCAATGCCGCACTGGTGGAAGAAAGCGCCGCCGCCGCTGAAAGTCTGAGCGCCCAGGCGCAGGAACTGGTGCAGGTGGTGGCCGGTTTCCGGCTGGCCACAGCCTGAGCACAGGCGGCGAGGCCGCAGCCGGAGGTGGCCTCCGGGATAATCCGCCAGGATGAACCCGCTGCTGTCCCGCCTGCACCCCTACCCTTTCGAGCGCTGGCGCGAGCTGACGCAAGACATCGTTCCCAACCCCGCGTTCAAGCCCATCAGCCTGGGCATCGGCGAGCCCAAGCACGCCACGCCGGCCTTGATCGAGGCCGCGCTGATGCAGGCGCTGCCCATGCTGTCGACCTACCCGTCCACCTTGGGGGAGCCCGCCCTGCGCGAGGCCATCACCGGCTGGATGCAGCGGCGTTACGGCGTGACGCTGGACGCCACCACCCAGGTGCTGCCGGTGAACGGCACGCGCGAAGCGCTGTTTGCGCTGGCCCAGACGGTGCTGGACCCGACGCAGCCCGGCGCCACCGTGGTCTGCCCCAACCCGTTCTATCAAATCTACGAGGGCGCAGCCTTGCTGGGCGGCGCTCAAGTCGCCTTCGTGCCCAATGACCCCGAACTTTCAAAACTCGGGAACTTCGCCGCCGACTGGGGCGCCGTCAGCGAAGCCACCTGGGCGCGCACGCAACTGCTCTACGTCTGCACCCCCGGCAACCCGACCGGCGCGGTGATGCCACTGGCCGAATGGCAGCAGTTGTTCGCATTGAGCGAGCGCCACGGCTTCGTCATTGCCAGCGACGAGTGCTATTCGGAAATCTACTTCCGCGACGAGCCGCCGCTGGGCGCGCTGCAGGCCGCGCTGGCGCTGGGCCGCAGCGACTTCAAGAACCTGATCGCGCTGACCAGCCTGTCCAAGCGCAGCAATGTGCCCGGCCTGCGCTCGGGCTTCGTGGCCGGCGACGCGGCCTTGATCAAAGCCTTCTTGCTCTACCGCACTTACCACGGCAGTGCCATGGGCGGCATGGTGCAGCGGGCCAGCATCGCGGCCTGGAACGATGAAGCCCACGTGGTGGCCAACCGCGAGCTCTACCGCGCCAAATTCGCGCAGGTCATGCCGGTTCTGGCGCCGGTGATGGACGTGAAGTTGCCCGACGCGGCCTTCTATCTGTGGGCCGGTTTGCCACTCGGCGGCCCCCAGGACGAGATTGCCTGGGCCCGTGGCCTGCTGGCTCAATACAATGTGGCCGTCCTGCCCGGCAGCCTGCTCGCCCGCACGGTGCCTGGCCACCACCCCGCGAACCCCGGCACGTCCCGCATCCGCATGGCCCTGGTCGCCCCGGTTGCTGAATGCCTCGAGGCCGCCCACCGCATCCTTGCCTACACCCAAAACCGCCCAAAACCCGCCGAAAGCCTGAACGCATGAGCACCGAGAACCTGCAACCCCTCATCGACATGGCCTGGGAGGCCCGCGCCGAAATTTCGGCCATCAACGCCCCTGAAGTGCGCACCGCCGTCGAAAAAGTCATCTCCGAACTGAACGCCGGCCGCTTGCGCGTGGCCGAACGCCGCGGCGTGGGTGACTGGACGGTGAACCAGTGGGTCAAGAAGGCCGTGCTGCTGAGCTTCCGCCTGAACGACAACAAGATCATGCGGGCCGGTGACCTGGGCTTCTTCGACAAGGTTCAAACGAAATTCGCCCACCTGGACGAAGCGCAGATGCGCGCCAGCGGCGTGCGCGTGGTGCCGCCGGCCGTGGCCCGCCGTGGCAGCTACATCGCCAAGGGCGCGGTGCTGATGCCCTCTTACGTGAACATCGGCGCCTTTGTGGGCGAGAACACCATGGTCGACACCTGGGCCACCGTGGGCAGTTGCGCGCAGATCGGCAAGAACGTGCACCTGTCGGGCGGCGTGGGCATCGGCGGCGTGCTGGAACCGCTGCAGGCCAACCCGACCATCATCGAAGACAACTGCTTCATCGGCGCGCGCAGCGAAGTGGTTGAAGGCGTCATCGTCGAAGAAAACTCGGTGCTGGGCATGGGCGTCTACCTCGGCCAAAGCACCCCGATCTTCAACCGCGAGACCGGTGAAATCAGCTACGGCCGCGTGCCCAGCGGCTCGGTGGTGGTCAGTGGCAACCTGCCCAAGACCGGCGCAACCGGCCAAGCCTACAGCCTGTACGCGGCCATCATCGTCAAGCGCGTGGACGCGCAGACCCGCAGCAAGACCAGCATCAACGAGCTGCTGCGCGCCTGAGCGGCAGAGCGGCAGACTTCGACTACAGGAAACGCCGGCATGGCCAACAACCTCGAACGCGTTCTGCGCCTGATGGCGGAGAAGGGTGCGTCCGACGTTTACATGTCGGCGAACATGCCCATCCAGATCAAGATCAACGGGCAGATCCTGCAACTGTCCGACCAATTGCTGGGCCAGCAGCAGACGCGGCAGTTGCTGTCTGAAATGCTGGCGCCGCAGCAACTTGAAGAGTTGGACGACACGGGCGAATTGAACGTCGGCATCAGCGTGCCACGCGTCGGCAGCTTTCGCCTGTCGGCCTTCAAGCAGCGCGGCAGCATCGCGGCGGTGATCCGTTGCGTGCCGGTGGAAATTCCGTCGCTCGACTCCCTGGGCATGCCGCCGCTGCTGTCGCAACTGGTAACCGAAAAACGCGGCTTGATCTTGATGGTGGGTGCCACCGGCGCGGGCAAGAGCACCACACTGGCCTCGATGCTGGAATGGCGCAACCAGCAGATGACCGGGCACATCCTGACCATCGAGGACCCGATTGAATTCTTGTTCACGAACAAAAAAAGCATCGTCAACCAGCGCGAAGTGGGCCGCGACACGCAGAGCCTGCAGATCGCGCTGAAGAACGCGCTGCGCCAGGCGCCGGACTGCATCCTGATCGGCGAAATACGCGACCGCGAAACCATGAGCTCGGCCATCAGCTACGCGCTGTCGGGCCACCTGGTGCTGGCCACGCTGCACGCCAACAACAGCTACCACGCGCTGGGCCGGATCCTGTCGTTCTACACGCCGGAATCACGCGCCACGCTGCTGTCTGATCTGGCTTCGGGCCTGCGGGCCATCGTCTCGCAACGCCTGCTGCGTTCGCAGGCCGGACCGCGCATCCCAGCCGTCGAGGTGCTGCTGAACACCAAGCTGGTCGGTGAATTAATCGGCAAGGGCGACCTGCCGGGCTTGAAGGAAGCCGTCGAAAAGTCTTTGGCCGAAGGCTCGCAGAGCTTCGAGCAGGACATTGCGCGGCTGATCACCGAAGGCGCGGTCACGCGCGATGAAGGCCTGCAATACGCCGACTCGCCGACCAATTTGCTGTGGCGCTTGCAGAACGACATGTCGCCCAATTCGCGGATCTCGCCCAAGAAGGACGAATCCGATGCAGCCACCTACACCGAACTGACCATCGACGTGCGCCCCGACCCGGCCAGCAGCGCTGCCCTGTCGCCGTGGCCGGTGCCCCGTTGAAGGTGGCCATGACGATATCGGCAGGCGCATGAGCAGCACGCTGCGCCTGGCCGAAGCCCTGATCGCCTGCCGTTCGGTCACCCCCGCCGACGGCGGCTGCGAGGCTTTGCTGACTGCCCTGCTGCAGCCGGTGGGCTTCATCTGCGCCAGCCTGCCGGCCGGCCCTGACAACGCCCGCGTCAGCAACCTGTGGGCGGTGCATGACGGCGGCCTGCCGGGCCCGACGCTGGTCTTCGCCGGTCACACCGACGTGGTGCCCACGGGGCCGCTGTCGAACTGGCGCAGCGACCCCTTCGTGCCCAGCCACCGCGACGGCCGGCTTTACGGCCGCGGCGCGGCCGACATGAAGACGGCTGTGGCCGCGATGACCGTGGCGGCTTGCGAATACGCCACGGCGCAGCCGCAGCATGCCGGCCGCGTGGCCTTGCTGATCACCAGCGACGAAGAGGGCCCGGCGCTGCACGGTACGCGCCATGTGGTGGACTGGCTGCGTGCCCGTGGCGAGCGGCTGGACGCCTGCATCGTCGGTGAACCCACCTCGGTGGCGCGCCTGGGCGACATGGTGAAAAACGGCCGGCGCGGCACCTTGTCGGGCCGGCTGGTGGTGCAAGGCATCCAGGGCCACATTGCCTACCCGCAATTGGCGCGCAACCCGCTGCACGACTTCGCACCGGCGCTGGCCGAACTGGTGGCCACGCGCTGGGACGAAGGCAACGCGCATTTCCCGCCGACCAGCTGGCAGGTCAGCAACATCCACGCGGGCACGGGCGCCTTCAACGTCATCCCGGGTGAACTGGTGGTGGACTTCAACTTCCGCTTCAGCACCGAGTCCACGCCGGCGCAATTGCGCCGGCGCGTTGAGGCCGTGCTGGCGCGCCACGGTGTGCAGCATGAACTGGTGTGGACGCTGGGCGGTGAGCCCTTCCTCACAGCGCCCGGCACCTTGAGCGCTGCGCTTACCGCCGCCATCGCCGCCGAATGCGGCACCACGCCCGTGCTGAGCACCACGGGCGGCACATCCGACGGCCGCTTCATCGCCCAAATCTGCCCGCAGGTGATGGAGTTCGGCGTCATCAACGACAGCATTCACAAGATCGACGAGTGGGTCG
>JAYVBO010000638.1:0-2339 GCA_043750435.1 Betaproteobacteria bacterium
GTCTCGATCTCGGCCTTGGGCACCTTGGCGAGCCGCAGGCCGAAGGCCATGTTCTCGAACAGGTCCATGTGCGGGTAGAGCGCGTAGCTCTGGAAGACCATGCTGATGCCGCGCTCGGCCGGCGGCACGTCATTCACCACCCGACCACCGATGCTCAACGTGCCTTCGGTGATGTCTTCCAGGCCGGCGATGGTGCGCAGCAGCGTGCTCTTGCCGCAGCCGCTGGGGCCGACAAAAACCATGAATTCACCGTCGCGGATCTCGAGGTCGATGCCCTTCAGGATCTTGACGTCGCCGTAGGACTTGCCGACCCCGGACAGTTTCACATCGGCCATGCCTGCGCTCCCTGCGGCGCCGGGCAGCAGCCCGGCGACAACGATGAATGTAGTGCAACGACTAAATTTTCCGCCGTGGGCCATGCCGGCTGGCGCGCCGCAGCAAGCACCCTCAGCCGCCGACTTTGTAGACGCGCTGCGTTTGCGCCGGCACGGTCAATCGGGCCACGCCGGCAGCCGTTGCGGTGGCGCCTGCGGCAGTGCTGGGCAGCAAGGCCTGCAGCACCGCTGCGGCGGGCAGGGCCGACACGTCCAGCGTGACGTCGGCCGTGCTGTAGTTGATCAAGACCAGTGTGCGTTCGGCGCCCAGCACGCGCTGGAAGCCCATCAGGCCCGCGTTGACGAAAGGCGCTTCGTAGCTGCCGCGGGCTATCGAAGGCCGCGCGTTGCGCAGGGCCAGCAGGGCCTTGTAGTGCGGCAGCAGCGAAAGGGGGTCGGCCTGCGCGGCGGCGGCGTTGTGGGTGGCGACGTTGGCGGACAGGACGCGGTAGGGCGTGCCGGTGGTGAAGCCGGCGCGCACGGTGTCGGCCGACCAGCTCATGGGCGTGCGCAGCCTGCCGTCGTCACCGACGTTGGCGGCGTTCGCCATGCCGACTTCTTCACCGTAGTAGACGTAAGGCCGGCCCGGCAGCAGCAGCAAGCTGGCGGCCGCGAGCTTGGCCTGGGCCAGATTGCCGCCGACCTGGGTCCAGACCCGGTCGCCGGCAAAGCTGTCGTGGTTGGACAGGAAGGTGGCCATGCTGGGCGGCGCCGTCTTGAAGTAATCGCTGACGGTCTGGATGGCGCTGGCGCTGCCGCGCGCAGCCTGGATCAGCGCGCCATTCAAGTCGAAAGCGAAGGCGCTGCCGCAGGCCGTGTCGGCGGCATAGCCCCGCGAATTGGCAGGCCCTTCGCAGACGATGGTGCGGCGCTGGTAGCCCAGCGCCAAGCCGCGCATCTGGCCCATGATGGTGTAGTTCTGCGGCTGGTTCTCCCAGGTCGCCGGCCCGTTCTCCACCAGGTTCCCCACCGCGTCAAAGCGGAAACCATCCACGCCGCGGTTGAGCCAGTAGCGCAGGTTGTCCTGGTGGTAGCTGATGACGGCCGGCTGCGTCAGGTTGAAGTCGGGCATGGTGTCCGAGAAGCCCGCGAAATAGGCGCCGGTGGGCGTCGACCGCCAGGGGTTGACCCCGTAGACGGACCAGCCCGTGGGAGCGCTGTCCTGCCAGACGTACCAGCTGCGGTAGGCGTCGCTGCTGCTCACATACGCATGCTGGAACAGCGGGTTCTGTGCCGCGCTGTGGTTGATGACGTAGTCCATCAAGATGCCGATGCCGCGCGCATGCGCCTGCTTGATCAGTTCGTCGAAGTCGGCCAGCGTGCCGTACTGCTTTTCGATGTCGCGGTAGTCGGTGACGGCGTAGCCGTGGTCATGGTCCTGGCTGGTGTTGACGGGCATCAGCCACAGGCCCTTGACACCGAGGTCACGCAGGTAGTCCAGGCGCGAGATCAGGCCGCGCAAGTCGCCGTGGCCATCGGCGTCGCTGTCCTGGTAGCTGCGCACGAAGACTTCCATGATGCCACCGTACTCCCAGCCTTCGGCCAGCGGACTGCCGGGGTCGGCCTTGGCCACGCTGCTGACGTCCACGGCCGGCAACACGGGTGCAACGGAAACCGGGGCGAGCGCCGCCGCGCCGGCCCCGCCCCCGCAGGCGCTCAGGCTGACGGCGAGCATCATCGCGCTGAGCCAGGCGCATCTGGGCGTGAGGAAGCGGCACGGCATGGTTGTAATTTGCCTACATTGAATGCGGTGACTCGATCATGAACGACAAAGCCCGATGCCGCGATCCGCGAATTCCCCGACAGATAGTTGCTGTAGTTTCAATACATTTCGCCATGATTGCCTTTAACCCACGCCGCCGCCCAGGCGAACACGGGCCGCTCGCCCGCTGCTGCGGCCGGGTCGCCGCGGCCCTGCTGATCGCCGCGCTCGCCGGCTCGGTACCGGCTGAAGCCCGGCCCACC
>JAYVBO010000639.1:0-5441 GCA_043750435.1 Betaproteobacteria bacterium
CGTGTTGCTGGCAAACTTGGCGCGAAACAGGCCGTGCAGCTCGGGTTTGTTTTTGAACTGTTGGTCGAGGGTGCAATATTTCTCGTCTTTGGACAGATCTGGCAAACCCAGGGCCGTGCAAATGTCTTGCAACGGGTTGGCCTTGAAAGCGCCGACCAGCACCAGCGCGCCATCCGAGCAGTCGAACACGCCGGAGAGCGGCATTGCGGCCCAATTCACCTCGGAGTCTTTCATCATGATCATCGCGGCTTCTTGCATCTGCATCGACAACATCGAGTTGTAAAGCGACACGCTGATCTTCTGCCCGGCGCCGGTGCGGGCGCGGTGCAAGAGCGCCAGCAAAATGCCCTGCACCAGGTGCATACCAGCGGAATAATCGGCCAGCGCCGTCGGGTAGATGCTCACTGGAATCGAGTCGTCGGCGCGGCGCGCCATCACGCCTGTCATGGCCTGCGCCAACACGTCTTGGCCTCCTTTGTGCGCATACGGGCCGCTTTCGCCAAAACCGGTGCCCACCGCGTAGATCACACGCGGGTTCAGGGCCTTGCAGTCGTCGTAGCCCAAACCCATGCGATCCATCACACCGGCGCGGAAGTTATTCACCACCACGTCGGCCTCGGCGATCATGGCTTTGACAGCAGCCATGTGTTCGGCGTTGCGCAAATCCAGCGCCACGCTGCGTTTGTTAGCCTGCTGCACCACGACCTGCACCGCCTGGCCAGCGCCTTGATCAGCCATGTCGGCCTGGACCCCGGTGCCCACTACCCGGGCCTGCTGCTGAAGGCCGTGGACGTGCTGAAAGACACCAGCCTGCGCACCCTGATGGCCGTGGCGACCGTCTACATCAGCCTGCGCCTGGCCGAGGCCTGGGGCCTGTGGCACGGCCGCAGCTGGGGCGAATGGCTGGGTGCCTTGTCGGGTGCGGTCTACCTGCCTTGGGAAGCGCGCCATCTGCTGCACCAACCCGGCTTTATCAGCGCCGCCGTGCTGCTGCTGAACGCGGCCGTGGTGGCCTTTCTGGGCTGGGAGCTGTGGCGCGAACGCGGCGCCCGCGCCGACAGTTAGCACTGACGCTGTGCCGCCATGCCGGCCTCCCGGCGCTGGTCTGGCCGCTCCGGTCAGCGGCGGTCCCAGCGCCCCGGCGCCATGCGCCAGCCGTTGCCCTCGCGGCGCCACTGGTGCGGCGCCCACTGGTAGCCCGAGCGTTGGCTTTCCCAACGGCCGCCGACCCACGCGTGGCGGCCACCCAGCCAGTTCCAGTAGCCACTGATCCAGAAGTAGCCCGGGCCCGGTGGCGCGACGATCACCTCGGCTTGCAGCGGGGGCGGGGCCACGGCCACAACATCGCCGCCGCCGTTGACGACCACGGTGCCGCCACCGCCCGCCACCACGCCGCCACCGTGATGGCGGTGGCCCACCGGCACGACGATGCAGCCGCTCAACAAGCTGCCGGCGGCCACGGTCAGTGCCAGGCTGAACAGGGTTCTGGGGGTCAGGGTCATGGGTGCACCTCGTAGTCGGACGTAGCCCTCTGCAACGAAGCCGGGCCCGGGCCCGATGACCGGGTGCGCTGGCATTTACACAGCTTCACCCCGCGTCAGGCCGCGTCATCGGCACGCGACCCGGTGTTCGGGTGTCAGCCCGAGCCGAAAGCGCAAGCCACGGACAGCAGCGTGACCCACAAGACGATGTGGATGTCGCGGGTGGGCAGGGGTGCGTTCATCAGCGTCTCCGTGTCGGCAAGGCACGCCGACTGAAGCTGCATGCTCATCGCAAAGGTGGCCACCGGACATCCTGCTGGCGGGGGAAAGAGCGGGTGAATAGTGACCGTGAGGGGCTTTGATCGTGGGGGGATCAGCGTCCGCTGACGCTCAAGCCACGGCGCCGAACAGCAGGCCTGCGCCGGCCGTGATGGCCATCGCCAACGCGCCCCACAGCGTGACGCGCAGCGCGCTGGTCAGCACCGGTGCGCCGCCCACGCGCGCGGCGGTGACGCCCAGGGCGGCCAGGAAAACCAAGGCGCTGCCGGCGATCCAGGCGATGAGCCCCGGGCCGGGCACCAGCGCCGTCACCGCTAGCGGCAAGGCGGCGCCCACTGCGAAGCTGGCCGCCGAGGCCAGCGCGGCCTGTACCGGCCGCGCTGTCAGGCTGTCTGAAATGCCGAGCTCGTCGCGGGCGTGCGCGCCCAGGGCGTCGTGGGCCATCAATTGCGTGGCCACCTGGTTCGCCAATTCGGGCGTCAGACCACGGCCGACGTAGATGGTGGCCAACTCGTGTTGCTCGGCGACAGCGTCGGTTTCCAGCTCCAGCTTTTCCTTCGCCAGATCGGCCATTTCGGTGTCGGCCTGGGAATGCACCGAAACGTATTCGCCCGCCGCCATGGACATCGCACCGGCCATCAGGCCGGCGAAACCGGTCAGCAACAGCGCGTGGTGGTCCACGCCCGCGCCGCTGCCGGCGGCGGCCACGCCCACCACCAGGCTGGCGGTGGACACGATGCCGTCGTTGGCACCCAGCACGGCGGCGCGCAGCCAGCCGATGTGGTCGGTGCGGTGGCGCTCGGCGTGGCGGCGGAGGGCTCTCATCGGCGGGTCTGCATGGTCAGGCTTTCATTCGCGGTCCAGCCAGACGCCAGCGCACAGCGCGGCGCCCGCACCGTACAGCGCCCAGGTGCTGGACACCAAGTAGGGGTAGAGCATCAGCGCCAGACCCAGCCAGCGCGTGCGCGGCTTGCCTGCTTTCTTGCCACGACGGTAGGCGACGAAGCCCAGGATGCCGAAGAGCAGGGCGCCGAACAGGTAGGTGGGCGTGGGCCATTCGTAGCCCAGTCCCAGTGCTTGCAGTTGGCCCAGCTGGCCTAGATCGTCCATCGCCCGATGATGCACCGCCCTGCGCGCGGGCTGCCGTGCACCCGGCCACGCAGCGTGACCGTCAACCCGCCAGCGCCGACAGCACCCATCGCGCCACCGCCGCCGGGCTGCGGAATTCGTCGATCGAGCGCGCGGGCACCGCGCTGCCGCGTTCGGCCCACAGGCGCGACAGCGTGGTGCCGGGGCCGACTTCCAGCACGCAGCGCACGCCGCGTTCGGCGACCGTGTCCAGGCAGGCCGACCAGCGCACGGTGTGGTCGATTTGCGCGGCCAGCGCCTGTTGCAGATCGGCCGGCAGGCGCAGCGCGCTGCCGCCCAGGTTGCAGACCAGCGCGCAGCGCGGCGCGGTGAACCCAACGCCGCGCAAATGCGCGGCAAAGCGCTGCGCCGCAGCGGCCATCCACGGCGTGTGCGAGGCCAGGCCCACCGCCAGGCGTGTGGTGTGGGCGCCAGCGGCATTCAAGGCCGTCTGCGCCGCTTGCAGGGCCGTGTCAGGGCCGCCGAGCACGACGCGGTCCGCCGCCAGCTCGATGGCCACCGCCAGGCCGTGGTCGCGGCAAACGGCTGCGATGCCGGCCGCCGACAAGCCCTGCACCGCCAGCAGGCCGGTGGACAAGCCCGCCACACTGGCCGACATCGAAGCGGCGCGTATGCGGGCCAGCTGCAGCGCTGTGGCCGCGCTGTAGACGCCGGCCGCGCAAAATGCCGGCAGCTCGCCGACGCTGTAGCCCGCCACGACGGCCGGCGTCGGCAGCAGCGGTGCCAGGCACTGCCAGGCCGCCACGCTGGTGGCCGTCAACAGGATTTGAGCGACGGCGTTGCTGTTGGCCCAGGCCGGCTCGGCCAGGCGCTGGCGCCAGTCGGCGCCGACGTCGGCCGCCAGTTGTGCCAGCGTGGTTTGTGCGGCAGCCTGCGCGTCCAGCCAGGGCAGCATGCCAGCGTGCTGCGTGCCCTGGCCGGGGAAGAGCAGGGCCAGGCTCATGGCCGGACGCAGACGCGCTGCAGCCAGCAGGCGGCGGCCAGCACGTCGGCCGCGCCGCCGGGTGACAGGCGGCGCTGCACGAAGGTCCGGTGCATGTGATGGGCCCGCAGGGCGGCGTCGGGCCCGTGGGCGCCGCCAGCGGCCAGCCAGGCCCGGGCCTGGGCCTGCGCCCAGCGCAAGCCCGCCAGGCCGCCACGGTGCGCCAGGTTGGTGTCGTCCAGCACCGCCAGCGTGGTGAAGAAGGCCTGCAGGCGCGCGGCGGGCGCCGGCAGGTCGGCAGCCAGGGCGGCGCGCAGCGCCGGCAGTGCGGCGTCGAAGAGCACCGGCATGCCGGCAGCGGCTTCAGCGTTGGCGCCGCGCAGGCCGAGGGCTTGCGCGGCGTGTGCGCCATTCGAGGCTGCCGTGGCGGGCGGGCTGACGCCACCGCGCGCGGCCAAGGCGTGGCCCCAACGCGCCACCAGCGTGCGGCGCAGGGCATCGGGTTGCAGCGGCCGGCCCGCCGCCTGCAAGGCACCGGCGCTGGCGCACAGCAGGCCCAGCGTGAAGACCGCGCCGCGGTGGGTGTTGATGCCGCCGGTGGCGGCCAGCATGCGGGCTTCAGCGGCCTGGCCTTCGTGCGCCAGTGCGGCGAAGTCGGCACCTTGCGCGCCCAGCGCGGCGAAACGCGGGTAGCTGTGGCGCAGGGCGAACAGGCTGCGCATGAAGGTGCGGGCGTCCATGTCGCTGTGGCTGCCGCTGTCTTCGAAGCTCACCAGGCCGGGCTTGGACGCCAGCGCCAATTCGTCGTAGAGCGCGGCCACGGCAGCGCGGCCCAGGCGGCGGGCAGTGGCGTCGGGTGTCGCCTGGGCGCGTGGCGCGCTGCCCCGCTGTACCAGTCTCATGCCGCAAGCACCCCTGCGAGTGCGCCTTCCAGCGTCGCGCCGTGCAAGCGCTTGACCAGCACCTGGCGCACGGCCCCTGCGCGCCACGCAGCCCATTCGCGCCAGGCCACGGCGGCGCCGTTGGCGAAGACGCATTCGCCGTCGATGCGCGGCAATATGGGGATGGCGCGGGCCAGCACGGCCGCGGCCGCGTCGGCCTGGGCCGGCGTGGCGCAGGGCAGCAGCAGGTCGATATCGGACCAGCCCTCGCGCACGCCAGCCAGGCCCGAAAGCGCCTGCCAGCCGTGGCTGCCGTAGACGCGTGCGGCGACGCCCCGCGCCTGCAGCGCGGCACACAGCGCACGCCAGTCCTTGCGCGCGGCGGCGGGCAGTGCGTCAGCCACCTCAGCGGCCAGCGGAAAGGCGCCGACGCGCCGTACGTCTGCCGCCGCCACGCGCACAAACAGCCGTTGCCGGTCCCAGCGTGTGGGCGCCGCGAGACCCAGTGTCAGCGGGGTCGATGGCGATGCGCCGCTGGCTGCCTGCGTCAAGCTCGGCGCCAGCGTTTGCCGCGTCACCACCAGCGGCAAATCGCGCGTGGCCCAGTGCTGCAAGCAGTCGCGCGCGCTGGCCGTCCAAGGCGGCTCGTCGGCCGGGCCGGCCAGCACCGCCTGCCAGCCCGCCGCGCTGAGCCCCAGCAGCTGGTGGCGTTGCAAATTCGTCGCGGGC
>JAYVBO010000640.1:0-5440 GCA_043750435.1 Betaproteobacteria bacterium
CGCACTTCGGTCACCCCGGCCAGTGTCAGCGCTGAAAGTGCCGTGGGTGTCGAGCCCACGCTGACTTCGGGGCAGGGCAGGCCGGCCGTGCGCAGCCGTTCAGCCGCCCGCACGCAACGCGAACGTTCCTGTTCGGCCATGGCCTGCAGCGCTGCGGGCGTGCGGCATTCGTAGCTGGCACCGGCATGCGTCATCACACCCTTCAACACGGCGCCGCCGGTGTGCAGGGTGCGGGCGATGTCCAGCAGCAAATCGGCTTCCGGCGGCACGCCGGCGCGGTGGCCGTCGCTGTCGATTTCGATCATCACGGGCGATGCGTGGCCGGTGGCGGTGATGGCCTGCGCGGCGGCGACCGAATCGACCAGCACGGTCAGCGCGCAGCCGCGCTCGCGCAATGCCTGCACCGCCGCCAGCTTGTTCGGCGTGATGCACACGGCGTAGAGGATGTCGCCGAAGCCGGCGTCGAAGAACACTTCGGCTTCCTTCAGCGTGGACACCGTGATGCCCACTGCGCCGGCCGCCCGCTGGCGCTGCGCCACAGCCACGCATTTGGCGGTCTTGACGTGCGGACGCAGGCGCACGCCCAGTGCCTGCATGCGCTGCTGCATGCGCTGGATGTTGTGCTGCAGGCGCGTTTCGTCGATGAGTGCGGCGGGGGTGGTCAGGTCGCTGGGTGGTGAGGTGTGCATGGGCCGTCTCAGGGGTTGGCAAGGGTGCTGCGGTGCGGGCGCAGCGCATCCACGCTGATCAGCAACAGCGCCGACCAGATCAGCGCAAAACCCAGCAGGCGTTGCATGTCGAAGCTTTCATGCAGCAGCCACACGCCCGCCAGCAATTGCAGCGAGGGCGAGCTGTACTGCAGCATGCCCAAGGTGGTCAGCGGCAGGCGGCGTGCGGCCGCAGCGAAGCACAGCAAGGGCAGGGCGGTCAGCGGGCCGGTCAGCAGCAGCCAGAAGGTCAAGGCCGGCTGGCCCTGCGACAGCGCGCCGTGGTGGGCCACGGTCCACCACACCAAGGCCGGCACGACGATGGGCGCCAGCAGCAGGTTTTCCAGCGCCAGGCCTTCCAGCGCACCCAGCGGCGCGGTCTTGCGGATCAGGCCGTAGATGCCGAAGCTGCCGGCCAGCACCAGGGCGATCCAGGGCAGCCGGCCGGCGTGCCAGGTCAGCCACAGCACGCCGCAGGCCGCCAGGCCCACGGCCACCCACTGCACCGGTTTCAGCCTTTCGCGCAGCACCACCACGCCCAGCAGCACGTTGACCAGCGGGTTGATGAAGTAGCCCAGGCTGCCTTCGACGACCTGCCCGGTCTGCACCGCGTAGACGTAGGTCAGCCAGTTGCACGACAGCAGCAGCGCGCTGGCGGTGAACAGCGCCACGCGCCTGGGCTGGCGCAGCGTTTCCCACAGCCAGGCCCAGCGCCCTTGCCAGGCCAGGATGCCCAGCACAAAGACCAGCGACCACACCGAGCGCTGCAGCACCACTTCAATGGCCGAAACCTGAGCGATAAGCTGGAAGTAGAGCGGGAAGAAGCCCCAGATGCCGAAGGCCAGCAGGGCGTAGACGGTGCCGATGTTCATGGGTCGGCGCATTGTGGCCGCGCCGACCGCTGTGCCCGGCGCCGCACGACCCCTGTGTGGCCAACCGAACCTCAGCCGGTATCGCCGTCGACATAGGACCAGCAACCGTGTTCGCGCACGAAGCGGCTGGTCTCGTGCAGCCGGACCGCGCGGCCGCCTTGTTTGCTGCGGGCCACGAATTCGACGATGGCGTGGTCGGCATCGGTCTGCACATGGCGGCGCACGTCCAGGCCCAGCCAGCGCACGCCGTCGCCGAAACGCAGCGGTTCGGCCAGGCGGGTGCGTGGGTGCCAGGTGTCGCGCAGGTAGTTGGGCAGTTCCCGCACGTAGGCGCTGTAGCGTGAACGCATCAGCGCTTCGGCGTTCGGGGCTTGCAGGTGCTGCGGGCCGGTGTGCCAGCGGCCGCAGCAGGCGGCGTAAGTGGCGCCGCTGCCGCAAGGGCAGGGTTCGGCTTCGGACGGACTGGCGGCAGGCTGGTGCATGACCGCAGGATCGCGGCAGGCGGGTTGGCGGTCAAGTCAGCTTCCCGGTATTTTGGATGGCTACACTGCGCGCCACCGTCAGCCCTGGTCTCGCCATGCTCGACCCCCAAGCCCGTGCCCTGATAGACCTGATCACCGAGCGCCAGTTGCCCCCCGTGCACACGCTGAAGCCCGAAGCGGCGCGCAGCCTGTACCGCGACCGCCGCTACTTCACGCAGCCTGCACCACCGGCGGTGGCCGAGGTGCGCGAACTGCGCAGCGACAGCGGCGTGCCGCTGCGCCTGTACCGTCCGCGGGTCGATGGCGCGACCGGCGCTGGTGGGGCTGGTGGCGCCGGTGCGGCGGCCTTGCCGGTGCTGGTCTACCTGCACGGCGGTGGCTGGACCATCGGCGACCTGGAAACCCACGACGTGCTGTGCCGCCAGCTTTGCGTCGGCGCTGGCATTGCGGTGGTGGCCGTGGACTACGGCCTGGGCCCCGAAGTGCGCTTCCCCGGCGGGCTGGACGACTGTGTGCAGGCCACCCGTTGGGTGCGTGCGCACGCCACTGAACTGGGCGTGGACGCCACGCGCATCGCGGTGGGTGGCGACAGCGCCGGCGGCAACCTGGCCACCGTGGTGGCGCTGACGCTGCGCGACGCCGGCGACCCGCCATTGGCCTACCAGTTGCTGATTTACCCGGCCACCGACATGCGCTGCGTCGCACCCAGCCACAGCAGCAACGGCCAGGGCTATCTGCTGACCAGCGACAGCATTGCCTACTACCGCAACCACTACATTGCCAACCCGGCGCACTGGTCCGACTGGCGCGCCTCGCCGCTGCTGGCCGCCGACCTGACGCGCCTGCCGCCGGCCCTGGTACTGACCGCCGGCTACGACCCGCTGCGCGACGAAGGCCGGCAGTACGCCGACGCCTTGTCGGCCGCCGGCAACCGCGTCGAATACATCTGCTTCGAACGCCAGGTGCACGGCTTCATCACCATGAGCCGCGTGCTGCAGGAAGCGCTGACGGCGGTGGATCTGTGTTCGGCGGTGCTGAAGCGCGAATTGTTCAAGCCGCAGGCCTGAGCAGGCTGCGAAAGGGCGCGAACAGCCACGAGCGCATGCCCAGCACCACGGTGTAGGCGCATTTCTCAGCCGCCGGCAGCTTCTGGTCGGCCACGTGCTGCTGTGAAAAGTCTTGCGCCAGGCGTTGCAGCTTTTCGTTGAACAGCGTGGCCTGGGCCCCGCTGATGTGGCCGTGCACCAGCATCAGCAGTTCACCGGGGCCGTCAAAGCCGCCAGCGTAGTAGTCGGCCACCGCGTGTTCGCGGAAGTACTGCATCACCGGGCCGTCAGCGCGCCAGCGGAAGGTTTTCGCAATCTTCAGGCTGTAGCGGTTCTGCGCCCGCAGTTCAATGAAGCCCAGCTTGTCCAGCGCCAGCAAGCAGGCCAGGGCCTGCGGCTTGCTCAGCGCATAGGCGTCGGTGATCTGCTCCAGCGTCCACAGGCTTTGCACGCAGATGGCCACCAGCAGCAACTGCGGGTCGGCCACCACCGCGCGCTCTTGCGTCAGCGTCAGTTCGCTGCGCTGCGGTGAGGCCTGCGCCACCCGCCGCGCCAGGTCGGCGAAGTCCAGGTGCAGCACGGCCAGCACCTGGTCGATGCGCGACAGCGGCATGTCGCGCTTGGCGAAGATCCGCTTCACGCTGGACTCGGCCAGCCCCAGTTCCAGCGCCAGCGCGGCGTAAGTGATGCCGGCGCGGCGCAGTTCGGCCTTCAGTGCGGTGACGAGATCCTGGCTGCTGCTCATCGGGGGTTCACCTTAAAAAGTACCGAATGACGATACCAGCAGGCTGCCGGCATGCGACGCCTACTGGGGTGATGGATACCGAACGGCATACGCGCCACCATGGCGTCGCCCTGCGCTTTTTGTCCCCCGACCTGGGGGCGGCCCGCAGGCGAAAACGAAAGGCCCGCCATGAAGAAAACCGCTTTGATCGCCGTGCTCAGTGCTGCGCTGCTGGTGTTGCACGGCAGCGCACACGCCCACCGCCAGCCGTCCACGGCCAGCGAGTTGTCGCTGGTGCCGGTCGTCATTTCAGTCGCCGCGCCGGTGGCCTTGCTGGCCTCGGGCGCGGCCTTCACCGTGCTGGCCGTGGAAGGCATTTCCAGCGGCGCGGTCTGGGTGCTGGAACGCAGCAGCGACGGCGCGCAGTTCAGTGTCGAAGTCAGCGGGGCGGCCCTTACCGGCGCAGCGGTGGCGGCCGGGGCCACGGTGATGCTGGTGGCCTGCAGCACGGGCCACATCCTGGCCAGCGGCGGCCGCGCGGTGGGCTTCATGCCGAACGAGCGCGGCCGCGCGATGTTCCACAACGAGCGGGTGACGCGATGAGCCGCAGCCTGCTTGCTCGGCGCTTCGCGCGCTTCATGCGCACGGCGCTGGCAGCCGTGGCGCTGGCCGGCGCGCTGGCCCCGGCCCACGCCGGCCGCAACTGCGAAGCCCAGCCGCCCACGGTGCTGGCCGTGCAGCGCGGCCTGGGCCTGGCTGAACGCACGGCGCAGGCGCTGGACGCCAGCGGCGCGCAGGTGGTGGTGCTGGCCCGCGCCGGGCAAGACCTGACGCGATACGGCCTGCAGTGGTCGCACCTGGGCTATGCCTACCGCGAAGCGGACGGCAACTGGCGCGTGCTGCACAAGCTGAACGCCTGCGGCTCGACGCGAGCTGATCTTTACCGCCAGGGCCTGGCTGAATTTTTCCTCGACGACCCGTTTCGCTATGCCGCAGCGCTGGCCGTGCTAACGCCTGAAGTGCAGGCCCTTCTGCTGCCCGTGCTGCGCGACAACGCGCTGGCCGCCACGCTGCACACGCCCGACTACAGCATGGTCGCCTACCCCTGGGCCACCACCTACCAGCAGAGCAACCAGTGGGCCACCGAGACCCTGGCCTGGGCGATGGAACCCGGCGCCAGCACGCGCGCCCGCGCCCAGGCCTGGCTGCAGTTCAAGGGCTATGAGCCGACTGTTCTGCGCCTGAATGCGATGGAGCGCCTGGGTGCCCGCATCACGGCCGCCAACGTGGCCTTCGACGATCACCCGAATGACAAGCGCTACAGCGACCGTATCGAAACCACCACCGCCGATTCGGTGCTGGCCTGGTTGCAGCGCAGCGGGCTGGCCGCAGCGGCTGTGGTGGTGCGATAGTCCTGCCCCAAATGCATCCAGAACACCCCAACCAGTTCGCCCTGCTCACGCAGCGCCGCTTCGGCCCCTTCTTCTGGGTGCAGTTCCTGGGCGCCGGCAACGACAACCTCTTCAAATTCGCCTTCACGGTGATGGTGACCTACCAGTTGCAGGTCAGCTGGTTGCCGGCCTCGCTGGCCGGGCTGGTGATCGGGGCG
>JAYVBO010000641.1:0-5439 GCA_043750435.1 Betaproteobacteria bacterium
AGGCAGGCAAAGCCGCAAAAATAAATGAGATCATTGCAAGTGTTGGTAAGCCCGGTACCGATGTAAGTGCTTATGTAGCTGCAGAAAAATCAGGGGCAAATAATGCACCAGCCGCTGCAGTTAGTAATGATAAAGCTGCTGATGCCAGCGAGCCAACCTCAACAACTCAACCTTCCGTAGCAACCGGCGAACAAACTGCAAATGATCAATCTGCTAACGGAAGAGTAAAAGCATCACCGCTTGCATGCCGCCGGCACCCGGAATCAGGCCGATCTTCACTTCCGGCAGCGCCACCAACGTGCCCGGCGCAGCCACGCGGTAGTGCGCGCCCAGCGCCAGTTCCAGGCCGCCGCCCATGGCCACGCTGTGCAGGGCCGCCACCACCGGCTTGTTGGCGTCGTCCAGTTGCTTGATCAGGGTCAGCAAGGTGGGTTCGCCACCCGCCTTGGCGCTGCCGAATTCCTTGATGTCGGCGCCGCCCGAAAAGGCTTTGCCGGCGCCGGTCAGCACGATGGCGGTGACGGCTGCATCAGCCAGCGCGCGTTCGACGCCGCTGGCAATGCCGACCCGCGTGTCGTAGCCCAGGCCGTTCACCGGCGGGTTGTCCAGCGTGATGACGGCAACGTTGCTGCGAACTTCGTAGTGGGCGCCCATGGCGGTTCCTTCCGGATGAAATAGAACGATCGTTCGATTCTAGAGTCGGCGCCGCGCCAACCCTGTCGCAGCAGCGACAAGGCGGGGCGGTCAGACCTCCAGCCATTCCTTGCGCACGTCGGCATCGCCACGCAATTCAGCCGGCGTGCCCTTGAAGACGATCTGCCCGTGGCCCATCACCAAACAGCGGTCGGCCACTTGCAGGGCAATCGTCAGCTTTTGCTCAACCAGCAGCACGCCGATGCCGCGGCGCTTCAGTTCACGCAGGTACTCGCCCACCAGTTCGACGATCTTGGGCGCCAGGCCTTCGGTGGGCTCGTCGATCATGATCAGTTCGGGGTCGCCCATCAGCGTGCGGCACAGGGTCAGCATCTGCTGTTCGCCGCCGCTGAGCACCCCGGCTTCGGTGTGCTGGCGCTCCTTCAGGCGCGGGAACATGGTGTACATGTCATCGAAGGACCAGCGCGGGTTCTTCGCGCCGCGCTTTTCGCCCAGCATCAGGTTCTGGTGCACGGTCAGGCTGGGGAAGATGTCGCGGTTCTCGGGCACGTAACCGATGCCGGCATGGGCAATCTCGAAGGCCGACCTGCCCAGCACCTGCTGCCCCTTCCAGTTGACCGACCCGGTGCCATCGACCAGGCCCATGATGGTCTTGACCGTGGTGCTGCGGCCCGATCCGTTGCGGCCCAGCAGGGCCACGATTTCCCCGGGCCGAACCTCGAAATCAACCCCGTGCAGCACGTGACTCTTGCCGTAGTAGGCATGGACGTCTATGAGTTTCAGCATGTCAGTGCCCTGCCTGCTCGGCCTGCTCTTCGGCGAGTACCGAGCCCAGATAGGCTTCCTGCACCTGCGCGTTGGCGCGCACCTTTTCGGGCGTATCGAAGGCGATGACTTCGCCATAAACCAGCACCGCGATCTTGTCCGCGAGCCCGAACACAACACCCATGTCGTGCTCCACAGTGAGCAGCGTTTTGCCGACGGTGATCTCGCGGATCAGATTGACGAAGCGCGCCGTTTCGCTGCGGCTCATGCCCGCGGTGGGCTCGTCCAACAGCACCACATTGGCCCCGCCGGCGATGGTGATGCCAATTTCCAATGCGCGTTGCTCCGCGTAGGTCAGGTTCATGGCCAACGCGTCGCGCCGGCGTTCCAGCTTGATCATGGCCATGACTTCTTCAGCGCGTTCATTCGCATCGCGTGCGCCGGCCAGAAACTTCCAGAAAGCGTATTTGTAGCCCAGGCTCCACAGCACCGCGCAGCGCAGGTTCTCGAAGACACTGAGGCGGTTGAACAGATTGCTGACTTGGAAGCTGCGCGCCAGGCCCATGCGGCTGACTTCATAGGGCGCCAGGCCGTCGATGCGTTTGCCATTCAGCAGAATTTCGCCACTGGTGGCGCCAAAGCGGCCGCTGATCAGGTTGAAGAGCGTGCTCTTGCCGGCGCCATTGGGCCCAATGATGGCCACCCTTTCGCCGGGCTGCACCACCAGGTTGACGCCGCGGATGATTTCGGTTTTGCCGAAGGACTTGCGCAGGTCTTTGAGTTCCAGCGCGGGTGGCTTGGTGGTCGTGCTCACAGCGCGGCCTCCTTGGCGCGGATGGCCGCTTCGATTTCGCCTTGCACTTCGCCCCAGCGCTGCGCGAAACGCTTGCGCACCACCACGAAGGCCGCGCCGCCGACCAGGGCCAACAGGGCTGCGCCGGCCCAACTGCCGACCGCCTGCGCATTCAGGTCCACACCCATGAAACGCATCACCGGCCCCAGGGCTTCATTGAGTTGCAGGTGGTAGACCATTTCGATCATGGCCGACAGGCCGCAAAAAGCCAGCAGCCCGGTCGCCAGCAATGCAGCGTAGGGCAGCAGCAGGCCCTTCAGCTTGCCGAACTTCGCGACACGCAAGTTCATCATGATCAGGCTGGCGAAGCCGCCGGGCGCATACATCACCATCACCATGAAAACTAGGCCCAGGTAGAGCAGCCAGGCCTTGGTGAATTCGCTGAGCAGCACAAAGGCCAGCACCATCAACACCGCGCCGATGATGGGCCCGAAGAAGAAGGTGGCGCCGCCCAGGAAGGTGAACAGCAGGTAGGCGCCGGAGCGCGCCGCACCCACCACTTCAGCCGTGGCGATCTCGAAATTCAAGGCGTACATGCCGCCGGCAATGCCGGCAAAGAAGCCCGAGATGATGAAGCTGAAATGGCGCACACGCTGGGTGTTGTAGCCGGTGAATTCAACGCGTTCGGGGTTGTCGCGCACGGCGTTCAGCATGCGGCCCAGCGGAGTGCGCGTGAAAGCGTACATGCCGGCCGTGCAGACCAGGGTGTACAGCGCCAGCAGGTAGTAGACCTGGATCTGCGGGCCGAAACTGATGCCCAGCAGCGGCTTGCCGACCACGCGGTTGGCGTTGACGCCGGCTTCGCCACCGAAGAACTCGGGGACCATCAGCGACATCGCGAACACCAACTCACCGATGCCCAGGGTGATCATGGCGAACGTGGTGCCGGCCTTCTTGGTGGTGACAAATCCCAGCAGCACCGCAAAGCCCAAGCCCGCGCAGCCACCGACCAAGGGAATCAGGCTGACCGGCAAGGGAAAGCTGCCGCCGCCCACCGCTTTCAGCGCATGAATGGCCACGAAGCTGCCCAAGCCCGAGTACACCGCATGGCCAAAGCTGAGCATGCCGCCCTGGCCCAAAAGCATGTTGTAGGCCAAGCAGGCCACGATGGCGATGCCCATCTGCGACAGCATGGTGATGGACAGGCTGCTGGTGAAGACCAGCGGCGCCGCGAGCATCAGCGCAGCGCCCAGACCCCAGACGACGAGGTCGCGCGCACCGAAGGCGCCGTAACGATGGGTGGAAGCTTGCATGGCTTCAGCCCTCCCGGTTGCCCATCAGGCCCTTGGGCCTGAAGACCAACATCAACACCAAGAACAGATAGGGCAGTATCGGCGCGACTTGTGCCAGGGTCAGTTTGAACAGGGTGTTGGCTGCGGCGGCAGGCGGCAAGGTCAGGCCCAGGCCAGCCAACGCGCCACCCAGCGAATAGTCCAGCGCCACCGCAAAGGTCTGCAGCACGCCGATCAGGATGGAGGCCACGAAGGCACCGGCGAGCGAGCCCATGCCGCCGACCACGACCACCACGAAGATCACCGAACCCACGGTGCCGGCCATCGACGGTTCGGTCACGAAAGTGCTGCCGCCGATGACACCGGCCAGGCCCGCCAGACCCGCCCCCGCGCCAAACACCAGCATGAAGACACGCGGCACGTTGTGCCCCAGCGCTTCCACCATTTCGGGGTGGGTGAGCGCGCTTTGTATGACCAGGCCGATGCGCGTGCGCGTCAGCAGCAGCCACAGGGCCAACAGCATCACCAGGGCGATGAACATCATGAAGCCGCGGGTGGCGGGAAAGGGTGAGCAGACGATGCGCACCGCCGCATCGGCGCTGCTGCACAGGGCCTGCGGCACGGCGCCCAAGGTCAGGCTCAGGCCGCTGATGGACGAGTTGACCAGCGTGAACACGGGGCCGCGCAAGACCTCGGGCGGCTGGAATTCAACCGCCGTGCGGCCCCAGATCAGTTGCACGAGTTCCAGCAGCACATAGCTCAGGCCAAAGGTGATCAGCAGTTCAGGCACATGGCCGAACTTGTGCACGCGGCGCAGGCAGTATTTTTCGAAAACCGCACCCAGCGCCGCCACCGCTAGCGGCGCCACGATCAGCGCCGGCCAGAAACCCACCAGGCGGGCGATGGTGTAGGCCACGTAGGCGCCCACCATGTAGAAACTGGCGTGGGCGAAGTTCAGCACGCCCATCATGCTGAGGATCAGCGTCAGCCCCGAGCTGAGCATGAACAGCAACAGCCCGTAACTCAGGCCGTTGAGCATCGAGATCGTGAAGAACTCCATCGTGGGTCGGTCTTGTCCGGTGGTCGCGTCGGGCTTGCACCCGCGCTGGTCAAAAACAGGGCCCGCCGGGTTGCCCCGGTCGGGCCCACTCAAACCTGGAACGTGTGGGTCGTGCTGCGATCAGGACGCCGGGCGGGTCATCTGGCAGCTGGTCGGCGTGCTGGACACATAGGGCTCGTAAGTCGCCACCGGCGCCAGCGTCATGCCGGTGTTCTCAGGCGAATACGGGAACTTGGCATCGGCTTTCTGCCACACGCTGATGTACAGGGTTTGCTGCAGTTGGTGGTCAGTCTTGCGCATTTCGGTTTCACCGCCGAAAGCACTCTTGACCTTGAGGCCTTCCATCGCGAAGGCCACCTTGACCGGGTCGATGCTCTTGGCCTTGGCCATCGCACTGCCCAGGTATTCGAACTGGCGCACGATGGAGCCCGTGTACATGTCGTCGTTGAACTTGGCCTTGAACTCTTTGGTCCAGGCGTCCATTTGGCCACCCATGTTGTAGTGGGCGTAGGACACCTGGAAGACCTTGCCCGCACCGCCCTGGCCCAGGGCTGACGGCGTGCCGGTAACGCCGGTGTAGTAGGTCAGGAACTTGCCCGTGTAGCCGCCTTCATTGGCGGCCTTCACCAGCAGCGCCAGGTCGGAACCCCAGTTGCCGGTGATGACCGTGTCGGCGCCAGCGGCCTTGATCTTGGCGATGTAGGGCGCGAAGTCACGCACCTGTGCCAGCGGGTGCAGGTCTTCACCCACGATGGCGACATCCGGGCGCTTGCGGGTCAGGTATTCCTTGGCGTAGCGCGCCACCTGCTGGCCGTGCGAGTAGTTCTGGTTCAGCAGAAAGACCTTCTTGATGTCCTTCTGATCCTTGATGAAGG
>JAYVBO010000642.1:0-12463 GCA_043750435.1 Betaproteobacteria bacterium
CTTCGGCGCCAGCGCCGGTTCGCGTCGCAGTGGCGCCCGTGGCGCCGAGATCCGCCTCAGCAGTCGCCCCAGCTCCAGCCTCAACCCCAGCTCCAGCCCCAGCCCCAGCTCCAGCCCCAGCCGCAGCCGCAGCCGCATCGCGCGCAGCGGTGACGGCGGCGCAATTGCCCGCCGCGCCGCCGGCTGAGGCCGGCCGCTATGTGGTGCAGGCCGGCGCCTACAGCGAAGCCGGCAAGCTGCACCAGGCCCGCGCCAAGATCGAGAAGTTGGGTCTGAAGACCTACACCCAGGTCGTCGACACCGAGCAGGGCAGCCGCACCCGGGTGCGCGTCGGGCCCTACGCCACGCGCGCCGAGGCCGAAGCTGTCGCTGCCAAGGTCAAGCACAGCGGCCTGCCAGCAGCCATCCTGGCCCTGTGATGGGTCGGGATTGAAGGTCTTGCCTTGAAGGACGTGTTGCCGGCGCTGTCCTGGGCCGACTGGGCGCTGTTGGCCGTGCTGGCGGCTTCGGTTTTCCTGGGACTGCTTCGCGGCTTTGTCTTTGAATGCCTGTCGCTGGCTGGCTGGGTGGTGGCATGGTTTGCCGCGCAATGGGCCGCCCCGCAATTGGCGCCCAAGCTGCCCATCGGTACCGCCGGGTCGACCTTGAACCTGGCGGCGGCGCTGAGCCTGTGCTTCATCGCGGCGCTGGTGGTCTGGGGGCTGACGGCCAAGCTGATCCGCATGGTCATCCACGCCACGCCGCTGTCGGTGCCCGACCGCATGCTGGGCGCGGCTTTTGGCGTGCTGCGCGGTGTGGTGCTGCTGCTGGCCGTGTCGTCGGTCGTGGCTTTGACGCCGGCCGCACAATCCACCACTTGGCGCGGCTCGCAAGGCGCGCGCTGGCTGGGCAGCACGCTGCAAGCGTTGAAACCCTTGTTGCCCGACGCCGTGGCGCGCGCATTGCGCACCTGATTTCCCCCGTTCCCGTACTTCCCCTCACCAGGACACCACCCACCATGTGCGGCATCGTCGGCGCGATCTCACCAGCGCCAGTCAATCAGCTCCTCTACGACGCGCTGCTGCTGCTGCAGCACCGCGGCCAGGATGCCGCCGGCATCGTCACCATGCAGGGCACCAAGTGCTTCATGCACAAGGCCCGCGGCATGGTGCGCGACGTTTTCCGCACGCGCAATATGCGCACGCTGATCGGCAACGTCGGCCTGGGCCAGACGCGCTACCCCACGGCCGGCAACGCCTACAGCGAAGAAGAGGCGCAGCCCTTCTACGTCAACGCGCCCTACGGCATCGTGCTGGTACACAACGGCAACCTGACCAACGCCCAGGCGCTGAAGGCCGAGCTGTTCGATGTAGACCGCCGCCACATCAACACCGAGAGCGACACCGAGGTGTTGATCAACGTGCTGGCCCACGAGCTGGAAATGGCCGGCCGCGAACTGCCGCTGACGCCCCAGCAGGTCTTCAAGGCCGTGGGCGCCGTGCAGCGCCGCATCAAGGGCTCTTACGCGGTGATCGCCTTGATTGCCGGTCACGGTCTGCTGGCTTTCCGCGACCCCTTCGGCATCCGCCCGCTGTGCTTCGGCGTCAGCGACGGCGACCAGGGCCGCGGCGTGATGGTGGCCAGCGAATCGGTGGCCCTGGAAGGCACGGGCCACAAGCTGACGCGTGACGTGGCGCCGGGCGAGGCCATCTTCATCGACCAGGCCGGCACCATCCACACCCGCCAGTGTGCTGAGCATCCGTCCTTGAACCCCTGTATGTTCGAGTTCGTCTACCTGGCGCGGCCCGACTCGGTGCTGGATGGCGTCTCGGTCTACCACGCGCGTTTGAACCTGGGCGAAACGCTGGCCCAACGCGTTATTTCAACGCTGCCGCCGAGTGACATCGACGTGGTGATTCCGATTCCCGAATCGAGCCGGCCGAGCGCGATGCAACTGGCCCATCGCCTGGGCAAGCCCTACCGCGAAGGCTTCGTCAAGAACCGCTACGTGGGCCGCACCTTCATCATGCCGGGCCACGAGGTGCGCAAGAAGAGCGTGCGCCAGAAGCTCAATGCCATCGGCATGGAATTCAAGGACCGCAACGTGCTGCTGGTGGACGACAGCATCGTGCGCGGCACGACCAGCAAAGAGATCGTGCAGATGGCCCGCGAGGCCGGCGCGCGCAAGGTTTACATGGCCAGCGCCGCACCGCCGGTGCGCTTCCCCAACGTCTACGGCATCGACATGCCGACCAAGGACGAACTGGTGGCCCACAACCGCAGCATCGAAGAAATTCGCGCCTTCATCGGCGCCGACCAATTGATCTACCAGGACGTGGACGCGATGAAGCGCGTGGTGGCAGCCCTGAACCCCAAGATCGTCGGTTTCGAGGCCAGTTGTTTTGATGGCCACTACGTCACCGGTGACGTGACGGCTGAAGACTTTGCGACGATGCAGGCCCAGCGCCGGCTGCAGTTCGGCACCACCGAAGAAGCCGCCGAGGCCGGCTCACGCCTGGCGCTTCAAGGCGCAGACGAAAGATCATGAACAAGTCCAAGACCGCCGAAACCGGCCTGCCTGAAGGCCTGCGGCCGGAAACCCTGGCCGTGCGCAGCGCCCTGGCGCCCAGCCAATACGGCGAGAACTCTGAGGCCCTGTTTCTGACCAGCGCCTTTGTTCAGGCCGACGCCGAGACCTCGGCGCGGCGTTTTGCCAACATGGAGGACTTCACCTACGGGCGCACCAGCAACCCAACGGTGCGCAGCTTCGAGGCCCGCCTGGCGGCCCTGGAAGGCGCTGAAGGTGCGGTGGCCACGTCTACGGGCATGAGTGCCATCCTGCTGCTCATCATGGGCCTGCTGAAGGCCGGCGATCACGTGGTGTGTTCGCGCTCGGTGTTCGGCTCCACGGTGAGCCTGTTCGCCAAGGAGTTCGCCAAGTTCGGGGTGGAGACCAGCTTCGTCTCGCAGACCGACTTGGCCGAGTGGCGCGCGGCCCTGCGCCCCAGCACCAAGCTGCTCTTCGCTGAGACGCCCACCAACCCACTGACCGAGGTGTGCGACATCCGCGCCCTGGCCGACCTGGCGCACAGCGCCGGCGCCATGCTGACGGTGGACAACACTTTTTGCTCGCCTATGCTGCAGCGGCCCCTGGCCCTGGGCGCCGACCTGGTGATGCACGCCGGCACCAAGCACCTGGACGGGCAGGGCCGTGTGATGGCGGGTGCGCTGTGCGGGCCTGATCGGCTGATCCGTGACGTCTTCGGGCCCGTGGTGCGCACCGCCGGCATGACGCTGGCCCCGTTCAACGCCTGGGTCGTGCTCAAGGGCATGGAAACCTTGGGCATACGCATGAAGGCCCAGAGCGAGTCCGCATTGACGGTGGCGCGCTGGCTGGAACAGCAGCCCGCAGTGGCCCGGGTGTACTACCCCGGTCTGGCGTCGCATCCGCAGCATGCATTGGCAATGCGCCAGCAGTCAGGCTTGGGCGGTGCGGTGTTGTCTTTTGACATGCGGGCTGACGACCCTGCGGCTGCGCGCGCAGCGGCCTTCCGCGTCATCGACAGCACACGCGTGCTGAGCATTGCCACCAACCTGGGCGACACCAAGTCCATCATCACGCACCCCGCCACCACCTCGCATGGCCGGCTCACCGAAGCCCAGCGCCAGGCTTCGGGCATCGGCCAGGGCCTGATCCGTCTGGCTGTCGGCCTTGAGCATGTCGACGACATCACTGACGACCTTCTGCGTGGCTTGACCGCAGCCTGACTTCGAATGAACCGCACCGTACGCACCCGCATCGCCCCATCACCCACCGGCTTTCTGCACCTGGGCACGGCCCGCACGGCGCTGTATTCCTGGGCCTATGCCCGCCACTTCGGCGGTGAATTCGTGCTGCGCATCGAAGACACCGACGTGGCGCGTTCGACCCAAGACTCGGTCGACCAGATCCTGGCCAGCATGCACTGGCTGGGTCTGGACCACGACGAAGGCCCGATCTACCAGATGCAACGCCTGGCGCGCTACCAGGCGGTGGTTGAACAGATGCTGGCGGCCGGCACCGCCTACCGCTGCTACGCCACGCCCGCAGAGCTGGACGCCATGCGTGAAGCCCAGCGCGCCCGCGGCGAGAAAACGCTGTACGACCGCCGATGGCGGCCCGAGCCCGGCAAGGTGCTGCCACCCATACCCGAAGGCGTGAAGCCGGTGGTGCGCTTCGCCAACCCGGTGTCCGGCGTGGTCAGCTGGGACGACTTGGTGAAGGGCAGCATCAGCATCAGCAACACCGAGATCGACGACCTCATCATCCTGCGGCCCGACGGTGTGCCAACCTACAACTTTGCGGTGGTGGTGGACGACACTGACATGGCCATCAGCCACGTCTTCCGTGGCGACGAGCACATCAACAACACGCCCTGGCAGATCAACATCTGCCGCGCCTTGAACGCGCTGCTGCCGCAATACGGCCACTGCCCGATCATCCTGGGCGACGACGGGCAAAAGCTGTCCAAGCGCCGTGGCGCGGTCAGCGTTACTGCCTACGAAGACGCCGGCTACCTGCCAGAAGCCATGCTGAACTACCTGGCCCGCCTGGGCTGGAGCCACGGCGACGAAGAACTCTTCAGTCGCGAGCAGATGGTGCAGTGGTTCGACGGCAGCCACCTGGCCAAGAGCCCCGCGCAGTGGGACCCGGCCAAGCTGGCCTGGGTCAACGCCCACTACATCAAGGCCGCCGACGACCCGCGCCTGGCCGCCCTGATGCAGCGGCAATTGGCCACCCGCAGCGTGGCCGTCGAAGACCTGGACTTGCTGGCCCGCGCTGCCGCCGTTTTCAAGGACCGCTGTGCCACGGTGGTGGAACTGGCCGACTGGGCCGAGATGCTCTTCGTGCCGGTGCAGCCCCGTGAAGTAGACCGGGCCGCGCATGTCACCGAAGCGGTGTTGCCGGGCCTGCGCGCCCTGCGTGACGCACTGGCCGACGTGGCCTGGGACAAGGCCGCCATTGCCGCCGTCATCAAGTCCACCTTGGCCGCCCACCAGTTGAAGATGCCGCAATTGGCACCGGCGTTGCGCGTGCTGGTCTGCGGCCGCGTGCAGACGCCGTCCATCGACGCGGTGCTGGCCTTGTTCCCAAGAGAGAAAGTGTTGAGAAGCTTGCGCGAAATCTAAAAAGTGTTCTATACTCACAGACTCGCTTGAACAGCGCTGGAATGAGAGAAAAGTTGAGGTGGTCTGAGAGTCAAATCGCAGGCAAACCAAGGCAGATTGATCAAACCTAACGGTACCCGATGGGGGTATAGCTCAGCTGGGAGAGCGCTTGCATGGCATGCAAGAGGTCATCGGTTCGATCCCGTTTACCTCCACCAAATACCGCAAGCGTTGTTCAAGGGAAGTAGGTTTTGAAAGTGTTTTCGAAAGTCACGGTCCCCTTCGTCTAGAGGCCTAGGACACCACCCTTTCACGGTGATTACAGGGGTTCGAATCCCCTAGGGGACGCCAGCTTCGGTTGGCACTTCGTGAATCGAATGCAAGACAAGTTGGGTGGCACTTGCGGCGCAAGCCGGAACGCTCCTACCGCTGCGGAGTGGTAGTTCAGTTGGTTAGAATACCGGCCTGTCACGCCGGGGGTCGCGGGTTCGAGTCCCGTCCACTCCGCCATAGATCAAGTAAACACGGGCCCTCTGGGCCCGTTTTGCTTTCGGGCCCAACATCAGACCCATCCATTCCAAAACGTCGCTTTTGGCTGATTTCGGGCCGTCCATGCCACCGCTGTGTCCGGACCGTCAGCCGGCCCCGAACTGCGCTCAGTCGGCGTCAAAAGACAGGCCGACGTAGTTCTCGGCCATCACAGTGGCTGCGGCGCGCGAACCCACCAGGTATTCCAGTTCCGCCAGTTGCAGCTTGTGGCCGATGCCGCCGGTTTCGGGGAACTTGTGGGTCAGGCTGGTGAACCACCACGAGAAGCGGCTGGCCTTCCAGACCCGCGCCAGGCAGCGCTGCGAATAGTGGTCGATGCCGGCGTTGCTGGCCTCGGTGTAGTGCTCGATCAGGGCACGGGACAGGAAGCGCACGTCAGAAGCCGCCAGGTTCAAGCCCTTGGCGCCGGTGGGCGGCACGATGTGCGCCGCATCGCCAGCCAGGAACAGCCGGCCGAAGCGCATCGGCTCGGCGACGAAGCTGCGCAAGGGCGCGATGCTCTTTTCGATGGACGGGCCGGTGATCAGGCTTGCGGCGGCCTGCGGGTCGAGGCGGCGCCGCAGTTCGTCCCAGAAGGCGTCATCGCTCCAGCCCTCGACCTTGTCGGTCAGCGAACACTGCACGTAGTAGCGCGTGCGCGTCTGTGAACGCATGGAACACAAGGCGAAGCCGCGGGCGTGGTTGGAATAAATCAGTTCCTCGGCAACCGGCGGCGTGTCGGCCAGCACGCCCAACCAGCCAAAGGGGTAGACCTGCTCGTAGATGGCCAGCGCCGCCGCGGGCACGCTGGCCCGGCTGACGCCGTGGTAGCCGTCGCAGCCGGCAATGAAGTCGCAGCGGATCTCGTGCGCCTGGCCGCCATGCGTGTAGGTCACGCGGGGATGGTCGGTGTCGAAGCCGTGGATCGCGACATCACCAGCCTGGTAGACAGTCTGGGCGCCGGCTGCCGCACGCGCCGCCATCAGGTCGCGCGTGACTTCCGTCTGGCCGTAGACGACGACGCGCTTGCCGCCGGTGAGCCCGGCCAGGTCGATGCGGTGGCGGGCCCCGCCGAAGCACAGCTCGAAGCCGTCATGCGGCAGCCCTTCGGCATGCATGCGCGTGCCGACACCGGCTTCGACGAGCAGGTCGCAGGTGGTTTGCTCGAGCACGCCGGCGCGGATGCGCCCGAGCACGTAGTCGCCACTCTGGCGTTCGAGGATCACGTTGTCGATGCCGGCGCGCAGCAGCAATTGGCCCAGCAGCAGGCCTGAGGGGCCGGCGCCGATGATCAGGACTTGGGTACGTTCAAGGCTCAATTTGGGTCTCCATGCAGGGTGGGTGGGGCGCTTGTGTGGCCCTTCCCTGGTTGCCAGTGAAATGCCTGGCGTCGTGCGCCCGGTGACTATCGTCGCTTTATCGCTGTCAACACGCGGCCTCAAGGGCCGAGATTGCCCTTCACGCGCTGCAGCAAGGCCAGCAGCGTGGCGGTCTCTTGCGCGGTGAAGCCGGCCACCGCGTTGGCGCCCAGCCGCTTGGCTTGCTGCTGCACCGCGCGCTGGGCCGCGCGCCCTTCAACGGTCAGCGTCAAGCGCAGATTGCGCCTGTCGGTCGCGTCGGCTTCGGCCGCCAGCAGGCCGCGGTCGCGCAGCGCCTTGATCAGGCGCGCGAGCTGTGCCTTGTCGCGCCCGCTGTGCTGCGCCAGATCGCTCTGTGTTGCGCCCGGCTGGCGCCCGAAGTAGCCCAGCACCTTGCTCTCCATGTGCGTCATGGCCTGCGGGCCGTCACGCAAGGCCCGGTGCTGCTGCGAGCGGTACAGGTGCATGACGGCGTGGATGGACTCCAGCACGTCTTCGTCAGGCACCGAAGACTTATGGTTGACAATATCAATTGATTTGGACATCATGGAAGACATTGTCAACCATTCAGAATCAAAACTCCATGATCAGCGACACCCCCACCAGCCGCGTGCAGCGCGTGCGCCATGAACTCAAACGCCGCAACGTGGAAGTCGTGCGTGTCGAGTCCATCAGCCCGCACTTCAAGCGCATCACCTTTGGCGGCGAAGCGCTGGCGGATTTCGTCAGCTTGTCCTTCGACGACCACATCAAGTTCATGCTCGACGGCGACGGCGACGGCGACGGCGACGGCGACGGCCCGGGTGCCGAGCCGGTTCGGCGCGACTACACGCCGCGCCACCACGATGCGGCCGCGCGCGAGCTGACACTGGAATTCGCCTTGCATGGCGAGGGCAGCGCCGCGCAATGGGCGGCACAGGCCACGGTGGGCCAGCGCGCCGTGATCGGCGGGCCGCGCGGCTCCTTCATCATCCCGCTGGACTGCGACTGGCACCTGCTGGTGGGTGACGAAACAGCCTTGCCCGCCATCCACCGGCGCCATGGCCCGCTTGCGCCGGATGCTGCTGGAGGTGAAGGGGATGGACCGCCACGCGATGCGGGTCGCCGCCTACTGGAAGCTCGGCGCCACGGCGCACCACGAAAACCTGGCGGACTGAGCGTCGGGCCGGCGCCGGACCGGCCGGCGCCGGCCTACAGCGGCCTGGGCTTGGCCGTTCCCATTTGTACCGCCTGGCCCGACGCCTTTTCGAGTGCCGCGTAAAAGGCCTTGACCGCCGCGATCTCACCGCGCACGGCCCAGGTGTCTTCGTCGCAGGGCACGCAGTGCGCGCTGTATGCCACCGAGATGCCCTTCAAGCGGCGGGTGTCCATTTCAGTGACAGGGTTCAGGGCCAGCTTGCAGCGCTGGCAGAACATGGCAGGGGGCTGGGCGGCAGTGGCGCTTTGCTGCGCGGCTGCCACACGGTCTTGCTGCGAACCCCGGGACTTGGCTTCGCCCAATTTGGTTCTCCTCGGTATCGGGTTGCACAGGCCGGCACTGTAGCGCCGGCCCGTGGCCCTTCAATACTCGAAGGCGCCAATGTCGAAAGCGCCGTCTTGCTTGCGCGCGCGGATGGGCCCCGGCTGGGCCGTGGGCAGGGCCCACGCAGGCAGGGCGCCCAGGCCGTCACCGGCGTTGACCAGCGGCGACCCGGCGGCAGGGCGGTAGTCATGCCCGGGGGCATTGAAGAACATCGGCTGCAGGCCGGCGCCCAGGTTGCTGCCCCAGCCGTTGACCACAGCCCCCGTCAGGTGGCCGATCCAATAGGTCATCGCGTTCGGTGCCACCCAGTTGTTGGCTAGGTTGACCGTGCCCTTGCCCAGGGCCATGGCCTGAACCTGCCCCGGCAGGCCGGGGGTGATCGGGGTGGTCTGGAAGACGTTGTTCCTGACGTCGGCCACCGCGCCGGGCATGCTCAGGTTGAACAGGAAGACTTCCGGGTAGATGCCATGGCCGGCGTTGGCCGTCAGCACCTGGGTGTTGTTGTAGAAGAACAGCGTGCCTTGGCGGTAGTTGGCCACCGTGCCGCTGTCGCCACCGTAGTAGACCAGCGTGGTGCCGTGCCCGGCAGCCGGGGTTTCGTCGAACAAGTTGCCGTAAACATAGGTTTGCGCGTAGCCGGGGTCGAGAAAGATCAAGCCCTGGCCGCCGGTGGAATCCATCAGGTTGAGGTGGATGCCGCAACTGGATGCGAAGGTGTTGTAGCGCACCACCAAGCCCGACGACCGGTCTTTCAGGCAATCGCCAAAGGCACCGGGGCGCACGTCGCCAAAATGGTTGTACTGAAAGATGATGTCGCGCGCTTCGGTGTAGCTGTGGTGCTCTGAAAAACCATTCGTCACACCATTGATCGGGGCGTTTCCGTTGTTGAAGAACTGGTTGCCTTCGACGAGCACGTCTTGCGACAGTTCGACCAGCGCGCCGTTCTTCGAATTCATGAACAGCCCATTGCCACAGTTGTGTATCAGGTTGTTCTTGATCACGATGTGGGCCGCGGCCTCGACATACAGGCAGGCACCGAAGCTGCCGTAGGCGTCGGGCAGGTCGGTCTTGCCGTCGGTGAACGCGCCGCCGTAGGCGACGTTGCGGATGTCGAGGTTTTCGATCGCGATATAGCCCGCCGGACCGAAGTTGTAGTTGTAGCCCAGCTGCGGCCCGACCATCACCACGCCCAGCCTGAAGAGCTGCCGGTTGCCGTTGTTGTCGTGGTACTGCAAGGAACGTGGGGCTTGCCCCGGCAGCGTTTCAAGCTGGGTGGCCTGGCTGCCGTCGATGATGGGCCGCACGCCCGTGACCGGGTCCGGCATGCCCAGCACGCGCATGAACTGGTTGGGTGCGCTCAGGGCGACATTGGTGCCGGCCGAGATCAGCATCATTTCCTTGTAAGGCGCGTTGTTGGCCTTGGGGTAGATGCGCACCGTGTCGCAGCCGTGCAGTTGGCTCCAGGGCAGTTGGCCCAATGCCACGTAGGCCAGGCCCGGACCGACGTCGAAGTAGCGAATGGCGGCACAGCCCGATTGGTCGGCGGCCAGGGTCGGCGTGGTGGCGCGCACCATGGTCGACGCGCCCGGTGGCGGCGCCGGCGGCACCGCCATGTTGGCCGAGATGACAAACAGCCGCGACCGCGTGTAGACCACACCACCCACCGTGGCGCTGGCCGTGACGGTGACATTGCCGGCCAGCGCTTGGGCCGGCACGCTCAGCAGGGTGTTGCCCAGGGCGGTGGCGACGGCCAGTGGGGTGACGCTGAGCCGGCTGGTGTCGCTGCTGACCACCGCGACGGGCACGCTGGGGTCGGCGCTGCCGTCGGCCTGTTTGAAGACGATCAAGGCGTATTCAGCGCTGCCCGCCGTGCGCGGGTTGACGTCGTTGAAGCCCACCGTCTTGGACGAGAAGCCGATGACCGGCGTGGCCGACCGGGCCGGGCCTGCGCCCAGCAGCAGCATCAGCATCAGCAGGCTGATCAGCGCGAGGCACAGCGTTCGTGTTGTTTTCATGGCGTCCTTGGGGTGCGGTGCATGCAGGGTGGCGTCCGCCGGTGCTGGGCGGATCGTGGTGGCCACTCTAGGCATGCAGCGCGCGCCAGCGGTCATGGACAGGTCCTGTTTGGGTCTTGTTTGGGTCCGGCCTGCTGGCCGCGGCGTCAGGCCGCCGGCGCGGTGCGCCAGGCCAGCAGACGCAGCACTGCGTCGGGCACCGCGCGGCTCAGGCCGTCGCAGACTTCGGGGTCGTCCAATTCGTCACCCTCGTCGTCATCGCCGGCGGCGGCGGGCTCGTCGGCCAGGCCACCGCCCAGCACCAGCAGTGGCGCCAGCGCCGGGCCCAGTTCGGGGTCATCCCAGGCGGCCTCCCAGGCCGAGGGCAACAGGTCCACGGCCTGCAGGAAGCCGGTGCACCAGTCGCGCGCATCGGCCCATTCGTCGGCGCCTTTTTCGGCCACGCTGAAGATCGGTTCCCAGTCTTGCGGGGCTTGCGAAATTTGGTGGCTGATGTGGCGCAGGTGGCGTAGCACCAGCACCACCGTGGCCTTGCGCTGGCGCTTGCTGGCGAAGGGCGTGGCCTCGTCGTTGCCGCCCGGGCCGTCGCTGCCCCAGATCAAGGGCAACCATTCGGTGGTGGGCAGTTGTTTCAGCAAATCGCCCGGGCCGGCCAGCAGCGCTGTCAGGTAGCCGTCCATGCCGTCCAGGCTCATCGTGGCGTCGGCGGGCAGGGTCTGCAGCAAGGTGTCCAGGGCGCCAAGTTCGGCGGGCGTCAGCGGGGTGACGGCAGAGGTGGGGTCGTAGTCGGGGTAGTCCACGGCAGGGCACAGGTAGCGGGCGGGGTGGGGAGTGTCGCCCAGGCGGCAGGACTGCGGTGGGGCGCGGCTTAGGATGCGCGCTTGTGATACCGAACAGGGTGCCGAACCGGGCGCCGAACCCGGCAGCGCAGGAGACCCCCGCCGATGATCGACAAGATCGTTTCCAGCTTTGAGGCCGCACTGGCCGGTGTGCCCGATGGGGCCACCGTGATGATCGGCGGCTTCGGCACGGCCGGCCTGCCGAATGAGCTGGTTGAAGCGCTGATCTCCCACGGCGCCACCGAGCTGACCGTCATCAACAACAACGCCGGCAACGGCGAACACGGGCTGGCGAAGTTGCTGGCGCTGGGCCGCGTGCGCAAGATCATCTGCAGCTTTCCGCGCCAGGCCGACAGCTACCATTTCGACCGCCTGTACCGCGCCGGCCAGCTCGAGCTGGAACTGGTGCCGCAGGGCACGCTGTCCGAGCGCATCCGCGCAGCAGGTGCCGGCATCGGCGGCTTTTTCACGCCTACCGGCTACGGCACCGAACTGGCGAAGGGCAAGGAAGTGCGCGAAATCAACGGCCGCATGCAGGTCTTCGAAAGCCCGCTGCATGCCGACGTGGCGCTGATCAAGGCCGAGCGCGGCGACCGCTGGGGCAACCTGACCTACCGCATGACGGCGCGCAACTTCGGCCCTTCGATGGCCATGGCCGCGCGCCTGACTATCGCCAGCGTGCACGAGGTGGTGGCCTTGGGTGAACTCGACCCCGAGGCCATCGTCACGCCCGGTCTGTTCGTGCACCGGGTGTTGAAGATAGACCGCGCCGCCACACTCGGCGGTGGCTTCAAGACCACGCCCACCGGAGCCCCCGCATGAAGCGCTGGACGCGTGACGACATGGCCCGCCGCGTGGCGCGCGACATTCCCGAAGGTGCGGTGGTCAACCTGGGTATCGGCCTGCCCACGCTGGTGGCCAACCACCTGCCGCAACCCGGTGCGGCCGACTACCGCGAGGTCATGATCCACAGCGAAAACGGCGTGCTGGGCGTGGGCCCTGCGCCGGCGCCGGGCGAAGAAGATTACGACCTGGTCAATGCCGGCAAGCAGCCGGTGACGCTGTTGCCCGGCG
>JAYVBO010000643.1:0-5432 GCA_043750435.1 Betaproteobacteria bacterium
TCGACCATCTGTTGACGAAACGCCGCCGGATACGGCGGTTTGGGGGTTGGCATCTCGGACTCCTTCTTGAGTGAAAAAGTGTCCGCGAAATCGGGGGACGGAGCCAGGGCATGCTGGTGGCCGGTGCCAACGGCAGGATCCTGCGCGCCAGCTCCTCGCTGGAGGACTTGTTCGGTTACGCGCGCGGCACGCTCAGCGGGCGGCGCACGGCCAGTCTGCTACCCAGGCGGTTGCGGCGCGCGCATCTCGAAGTCAGCGCGAAGCCGTCAGCGCCGCAAGCAGACCGGGCCTGGGGAGTCGACGACGGCTTGCTCGGCATACGCCGCGACGGCAGCGAGTTTTCCATCGATGTCGCGACCGTGTGCGTGCAACTGGGAGGCACCGCGCTGGTCTTCGCCACCATCCATGACCGCACGGCGCAGAACACCGCGCTGGATACATTGTTCGATGAACTGGAACGCACGCGCGTGATGCTCAGGTCCATCGGCGATGGCGTGCTGTCGACGGACATTGATGGCCGAGTGACTTTCCTGAACCCGGTGTCGGAACGGTTGACCGGTTACTCCTGCGCTCAGGCACGCGGCCGCCCCGTCACCGAAGTCTTCAGCATCGTCGACGAAGTTACGCGGTCCACGCGGTCCAGTCCCGTGGCGGCGTCGATGTTGCTGGACCGCACACTGTGCCTCCCGCCGGGAACGGTGCTGGTCCGGCAGGATGGGTCCGAGATCGCCATCGAGGATTAGACCGCGCCCATCCACAACCGCAGCGGCCAGGTCGATGGCGCCGTGGTGGTGTTCCGCGATGTCACGGCGGCGCGCGCCCTGGCGGCCAGCCTCGCCCACTCGGCAGGCCACGACACGCTGACCGGCCTGCCCAACCGCATGCTGCTGAACGACCGCTTGCACCACGCCATCGACGCCGCGGCCCGGCGCCATGGGCGTCTGGCGGTGCTGTTCCTCGATCTCGACGGCTTCAAGCACATCAACGACTCGATGGGCCACACGGCCGGTGACGAACTGCTGCAGTCCGTCGCCGCGCGGTTGAAGGCCTGCGTCCGACTGTCAGACTGAAGCCCTTCGCCACCCTCATGCCAGCCGCGCACATCGGCGGACCGCAACAGCCCGTCCGTGCCGGCTGACGATTGGCGCTCTGTTCGGGACGTTCCGTCGCGCCAGGCCAGCCGCGGGCAGGAACAGGCGGTAACCTCTCGCCTTTATATTTTTGCCAGCGCCGGCTTGCGCCGCGTTTCAGCCCCCATGCGCTACCTGATACCCGCCCTGATCGCCGTGGCCCTGCTGGCTGGCTGTGGCAAGTCCGACAAGTCCGGCGGTTCGGCCGATGCCGCAGCCAAGCCCGCCGTGAAGCTGCTGCTGGCGCCCGAAGACTTGCTGACCGTGGCGGCCAGCACCCTCGCCAGCGGGCCGGTCGTCAGCGGCTCGCTGCAGCCCGAACGCCGCGCTGACTTGCGCGCCGAAGTGGCCGCCGTGGTGCTGCAAATCCTGAAGGACAACGGCGAGGCTGTGAAGGCCGGTGAGTTGCTGGTGCGCCTGGACGACACCGCCATCCGCGACAGCCTGGCTTCGGCCGAAGAGGCGGTGCGGGCTTCGAACCAGGCCTTCGAACAGAGCGAACGCCAGGTGGCGCGCCTGAAGACGCTGCAGGCCCAGGGCATGACCAGCACGCAGGCGCTGGAAGACGCCGAGGTGCGGCGCAACAACGCGCAAAGCGACCTGGTGGCCGCCAAGTCGCGCGTGGTCTCGGCGCGCCAGCAGATGCAGCGCACCAGCGTGCGCGCACCCTTCGACGGCGTGGTCAGCGAGCGCAAGGCCTCGGCCGGCGACACGGTGCAAATCGGCAAGGAACTGCTGAAGGTCATAGCCCCGACCAGCATGCGTTTCGAAGGCCTGGTTTCGGCCGACCGCATGAGCGAATTGAAGCTGGGCCAGGCGGTGCGCTTTCGCGTCAACGGCTACAGCCAGGGCGACTTCAACGGCCGGGTGCAGCGCATCGACGCGGCTGCCAACGCCACCACCCGCCAGGTGGCAGTCATCGTGACTTTCAGTGACGGCGCGGCCGCGCCCAAGGTGGCAGGCCTGTTCGCCGAAGGCCGGGTCGAAACCGGCAGTTCACAGGCGCTGACCTTGCCCGAAACGGCGGTGGTGCGGGCCGGTGATGCAGCCTGGGCCTGGCGCGCCAGCGGCAACGGCCAGCCTGGCGCGCTGAGCAAGGTGGCCATCAAGCTGGGCGACCGCGACCCGCGCAGTGGCCGCCTGCCAGTGTTGCAAGGCCTGAACTCCGGCGACCGCGTGCTGCGCAACCCGGCCAGCACGCTGAGCGAAGGCCAGACCTTTGATTTCGCGCCCGCCCCGGCTACTGCGGTTTCGGCGGCGGCTTCGGCCGCAAAGTGAGGCGCTATGTTCCTCTCTGAATTGAGCATCAAGCGGCCCGTCGCCATGGTCGTGATCATCGTGGCGCTGATGGCGCTGGGCCTGCTCGCGCTGTCCAAACTGCGCGTCAACCAGATCCCCGACGTCGAACAACCCGTTCTGGTCGTCGCCATTCCCTACCCGGGTGCCTCACCCGACACGGTGGAACGCGAAATCATCAACCGCCTGGAAAAAGCCCTGCAGGGCATCTCGGGCATCGACCAGTTGCGTTCCACGTCCAACGAAGGCAGTGCCCAGATGGTGCTGATCTTCAATTTCGACAAGAACATGGTGGTGGCCGCCGACGAGGTGCGCAACGCCATTGCCTCGGTGCGCTACAAATTGCCCACCGAAATGCGCGAGCCCATCCTGCAGCGCATCGACCCTTCGGCGCAGCCCATCATGCAGATGGCGCTGTCGTCCAGCACGCTGTCGCACGCGGCCATTTCGCGCCTGGGTGAAGACCAGTTGGCCGACAAGTTTCGCGGCGTCCCCGGCGTGGCCGTGGTCAACATCAACGGCGCGCTGAAGCGTGAACTGTCGGTGCTGCTGAAGAGCCAGAAGCTGCGCGAATACGAGGTCTCGGTGACCGAAGTGGTGGCCGCGCTGCGCGCACAGAACGCCACCGCCCCGGTGGGCAAGGTGCGCGGCAAACTGGAAGACCAGAGCATCCGCCTGGTCGGTCGGATTGAATCGCCCAAAGCCTTCGAGCAGATCGTCATCAAGCGCCGCGGCAATGAAATGGTGCGCCTGGGTCAGGTCGCCACCGTGCAGGACGGCTTTGCCGAACTGAGCGGTTTTTCGGTGCGCAACAGCAACCCCAACGTCGGCATTTCAGTCACCCGCACACGCGAGGCCAGCACCGTGACGGTGGCCGACAACATCCGCAAGTTGGTCAAGGAAATCAACACCACGCTGCCGCCCGGCACCAAGCTGGAAGTGACGCAGGACGGCGGCGAGAACGCCTACAACAGCCTGCGCAACGTCATCGACGCGCTGGCCTTTGGCGCCATCCTGACGGTGTTCGTGGTCTATGTCTTCCTCAATTCCTGGCGCAGCACGCTGATCACGGCGCTGTCGCTGCCCACCTCGGTCATCGCGGCCTTCATCGCGGTGTGGCTGGCCGGCTTCACGCTGAACTTCATGAGCCTGCTGGGCCTGAGCCTGGCCATCGGTGTGCTGATCGACGACGCCATCGTGGTCCGCGAGAACATCGTGCGCCACATGGAAATGGGCGAAGACCGGCGCACGGCGGCGCTGAACGGCACGGCCGAAATCGGCATGGCCGTGGCCGCCACCACCTTCAGCATCGTGGACGTCTTCGTGCCGGTGGCCTTCATGCCCGGCGTGTCGGGCGAATGGTTCCGGCCCTTCGGCGTGACGGTTGTGGCCTCGGTATTGGTCAGCCTGTTCATCAGCTTCACGCTGGACCCCATGCTATCGGCCTACTGGGGCGACCCACCCGGCCAGCATCTGAAGGAAAAGCGCGGCATCACCCGCGTGCTGGGCCGCTTCAACGACTGGTTCGACCACCAGGCCGAACGCTATGGCCGCATCATTGCCTGGGCGCTGCACCACCGCCGCTGGATGGCCGTTTTCGCCGCCGCCAGCCTGGTGGGCGCGTTGACCCTGCAGAACAAGTACGGCGGCACCAGCTTCTTCCCGTCGGCCGACGCCGGCATGATCGCCATCGACGTGCGCACGCCGCCCAGCAGCAGCCTCGAATATTCGCGCCTGAAGGTGGAAGCCGCTGCTGCCTTGGCGCGCACGCTGCCCGAAACCGTCGCCACCAACAGCAACGTCAACGCCAACGGCGGGCGCGTTTATGTGGACATCGGCAAGAGCGTGAAGCGCAAGCGCATGGCGGCCGAGATCTCGGGCGACTTGCGCAAGCTGACCGCGCGCCTGGTGGGTGCTGAATACGTGGTGCTGGACGACTTCAACAACGGCGTGCAAAAGCCGGTGCAGATCAAGTTCACCGGCACCGACACGCGCCAGTTGCTGGCCATCACCAACGACTTCATGGACAAGCTGCGCAAGGTGCCGGGCGCGGTGGACGTGGGCCTGTCCGAGCAAGACCCGCAGAACGAGCTGAAGATCGAACTCGACCGCAGCCTGGCCAACACCCTGGGCATTTCGGTGGCCGATGCGGCGCAGGCCCTGCGCGTGGCTTTCGCCGGCGTGGAAGTCGGCGACTGGGTGGACCCCAGCGGCGAAACGCGTGACGTGTCGGTTCGCCTGGACCCGGCCGACCGCGTGGACGCCAGCAACATCGAGCGCCTGCCGATCTCGGTCAGCGGCAGCAACCAGATGGTGCCGCTGGAGCAGATCGCCAAGGTGACCATGGGCAAGGGCCCCAGCCAGATTCAGCACAGCGACGGCAAACGCACCATCAGCGTGGCGGCCAATGCACAGAGCCGTGCGGCGGGTGAAGTCACCGCCGACGCGATGAAGATCGCCAAGGCCATGACCTACCCGCCGGGCTTCGGTCTGGAACTGGCCGGTTCGTCGAAAGACCAGCAAGAGGTGTTCAAGCAGATGGGCATTGCGCTGCTCTCGGGCATTGCGCTGATGTACCTGGTGCTGGTGATGCAGTTCGGCTCGTTAACGGCACCGTTGGCGGTGATGATGTCGCTGCCGCTGTCGCTGATCGGCGTGGTGCTGGCGCTGCTGCTGACCAAGGGCACGCTGAACCTGATGA
The DNA here is from genome assembly GCA_043750435.1 of Betaproteobacteria bacterium. Lineage (GTDB taxonomy): Bacteria > Pseudomonadota > Gammaproteobacteria > Burkholderiales > Burkholderiaceae_C > Rubrivivax. The sequence continues at coordinate 5,128 of JAYVBO010000643.1, forward strand.
GCCTGATCGGCGTGATCATGCTGATGGGTCTGGTGGCCAAGAACGCGATTCTGTTGCTGGACGCTGCGCGCATGCTGGAAGCCCAGGGCATGGACCGCGAGGAGGCTTTGATGGCCGCTGGCAAGAAGCGCTTGCGGCCCATCCTGATGACCACATTAGCGCTGATCGCCGGCATGCTGCCGGTGGCCATCGGCCTGGGCGAAGGCAGCGAGTTCTACCGCCCGATGGCGGTGGCCATCATCGGAGGCACCATCACCAGCACTTTCCTCACGCTGCTGGTCATCCCCAGCTTCTACGACAGCATC
>JAYVBO010000644.1:0-2329 GCA_043750435.1 Betaproteobacteria bacterium
TCGACGCGGTGTGTGCGGTGCTGGAACAGCAACGCGCCGGGCGTTTCGCCGACGAGGTGGCGGCATGAACCACCCGACCGAAAAACCGACCCACCGCGAACTGGGCGCCGACCTGCCCGCCGTCACCGAAGACCAGCGCCACATCGGCGTGGCCTTGCCGCGTGAAGGCGTGCGGCGGCTGACCCAGGGCCGCGGCCAATATGTCGACGACATCACGCTGCCGCGCATGGCGCACGTGGTGTTCTGGCGCAGCCCGGTGGCCCACATGCGCATCACGCGCATCGAACGCGCGGCGGCGCAGGCCCTGCCCGGGGTGATCGCGGTGGTGGTGGGCAGCGAAGTCGCCGCCATTTGCAAACCCTGGGTCGCCACGCTGGCCCACCTAGCGGGCATCCAGAGCGCGCCGCAGTACCCGCTGGCGATGGAACGTGCCACCTGGCAGGGCGAGCCCGTGGTGGCCGTCGTCGCCGAAACGCGCGCCCGCGCCGAAGACGCCTTGGCTTTGCTGGAAGTCGAGTGGGAAGACCTGCCCGCCGTGCTGGAAACCGAGACTGCGCTGGACCCGGGAACGCCCTTGATCCACCCCGAACTCGGCAGCAACCTGTGCTTCACGCGCAGCCTGGACACGGGCGGTGTCGACGCCGCTTTCGCGCGGCCCGACGCCGTCGTTTTCGAAGAGACCTACATCTTCGGCCGCCACACCGGCGTGCCGCTGGAACCGCGCGCGCAGATCGCCGACTGGACACCCGGCCGCAGCTTGGAAGAAGGCCGGTTGACGGTGTGGCACAGCTGCCAGGCGCCGCACATGATGCAAGACCTGTACTGCCGCCAATTCGAATTGCAAGAGCAGCAGGTGCGCGTGATTTGCCGCGACGTGGGCGGCAGTTTCGGCATCAAGGTGCACGCCTATCCGGATGACTTCGCGACCGTCGCGCTGGCACTGATGCTGCAGCGGCCGATCAAGTTTGTGGCCGACAGGCTGGAGAGTTTCGTCAGCGACATCCACGCCCGCGAGCACCGCATCAAGGCCCGCATCGCGGCCAGCACGGCGGGCGACATCCTGGCTTTCGAGATCGACGACCTGACCGGCATCGGGCCCTACAGCGTGTTCCCGCGCACCAGCGGCATTGAAGGCAATCAGGTCGTCAACTTGACCGGCGGCCCGTACAAGCACCTCGCCTACCGCGCGAAGTTGAACGTGGTCTTTCAGAACAAAGTGCCGACCTGCCAGTACCGTGGCGTGGGCCACCCGATAGCCTGCGCGGTAACGGAAGCGCTGGTCGATGGCGTGGCGCAGAAATTGGGGCTGGACCCGATCGCCTTCAGGCAACGCAACGTCATCCCCGACGACGCCTACCCTGCCACCGGCGCCTCCGGCATCAAGCTGGAACTGCTGTCGCACGAAGCCTGTTTGCGCGAAGCCAAGCGCGTGTGCGATTACGACGCGCTGCGGGCCGAGCAGGCCGAACTGCGCAAGCAAGGCATCTATCGCGGCATCGGCGTGGCGGCCTTGATCGAATTGACGAATCCGAGTGCCGCTTTCTACGGCGTGGGCGGCGCCCGCATCGCATCGCAAGACGGCGCCACGCTGCGCCTGGAACCCAGCGGCGCGCTGACGGTGATGAGCAGCGTGGGCGAACAAGGCCAGGGCACCGAGGCCATCTTTGGCCAGATCGCCGCCGACGCGGTGGGTGTCGATCTGGCCCGCGTGCGCGTGGTCACCGGCGACACCGACGCCACGCCTTACGGCGGCGGCACCTGGGCGTCACGCGGTGCGGGCATCGGCGGTGAGGCGGTGTTGCAGGCCGGGTTGGTGCTGCGCGCCAACATCCTGGCCACGGCTTCCGCCATCTTGCAGCGCGAAGCCGACACGCTGCAAGTGCGGCGCGGCGCGGTGGTGGATGCGACCACTGGCGCCGCGTTGCTGGACCTGGCCGAGCTGGGCCGCATCGCCTATTTCCGCAGCGACACGCTGCCCAAAAACTTCACCCCCGAACTGATGGTGACGCGCCACTACGCACAGCGCGACTACCCCTTCATCTTCACCAACGGCGTGCAGATCAGCCACGTGGAAGTCGACATCGAAACGGGCTTCGTCAAGCTGCTGAAGCACTGGGCGGTGGAAGACTGCGGCCGTGTCATCAACCCGATGCTGGTGGATGAACAGATGCGCGGCGCCATCGTGCAGGGCATAGGCGGCGTGCTGTTCGAAGAATGCCTGTACGACACCGACGGCACGCTGCGCAACGGCAATATGGCCGACTACCTGGTGCCCATGGCCGGCGAGATGCCCGACATCGTGATCAGCCATGTGCAGTCGCCCACCCGC
>JAYVBO010000645.1:0-5417 GCA_043750435.1 Betaproteobacteria bacterium
CGTCTCGGGCACCACCGTCACCAGCGGCACCATCGCCATGGCGCCGGGCGCGCTGATCATCTACAGCGAAAACATCTTCGACGACGACAAGATCGATTCGCTGGGCTGGAAAAACACGCTGAAGTTCGGCGACGGCTGGACCGCTTCGGTCGACCTGAGCAGCAACAAGGCCAAGCGCGTCGAGAAGGACATCGAGGTCTACGCCGGCATCGCCACCGCCGACACGCTGACCTTCAGCACCAACGGCAACAACGCGCCCTCGCTGAGCGTGGGCAACCCCAGCGCCTACACCGACCCCACCAAACTGATGGTGCGCGACCAGTCCGGCTGGAGCGGCGTGAACTACCCCACCGGCAGCCCCTACGCGGGCAAGACCGTGCCACAAGCCGGCTACAGCAAGGGCCCGACCGTCACCGACAAGCTCGACGCCCTGCGCTTCGACTTCCGCAAGGACCTGGGTGCCGCCGGCATGGGTTGGCTCACCGACGTGCAATTCGGCCTGAACTACAGCAAGCGCAGCAAGGACCGCACCACCGACGAAGGGCTGGTCATCTCGGCCGCCAACGGTGGCTATGACCGCATTGCCTACCCGGGCGGCTACGTGGCCAGCAACATCGGCGGCACCGGCATCAACGCGCTCACCTTCGACCCGCAGGACGGCCTGTGGCCCGGCGCCACGCTGCTGCGCAAGTACAACGACGACATCCTGTCCAAGACCTGGTCGGTCACCGAAAAACTCACCACGGCCTACGCCAAGGTGAACATCGACACGACGCTGGCCAAGATTCCGGTGACCGGCAACATTGGCGCGCAGCTTGTCAACACCGATCAGTCGTCGGCCGGCTACCGCTCCAACGCCACCTCCAACGTGACGCTGAACAACCCGGCCAGCAGCCTCAGCACCGATGGCACGAAGTACACCGACTTCCTGCCCTCCTTGAACCTCAAGGGCGACCTGGGTGGCGGCAACGTGCTGCGCTTCGGCCTGGGCAAGCAGCTGGCTCGCTCCACGCTGACCGACATGCGTAACTCCTTCGGCATCGGTGTGAACAACACCCTGGTGGTGCCCGCGCTGCAGGCCTCTTCCGGCAACCCCTACCTGAAACCCTTCAAGGCGACGGCACTCGACCTGTCGTATGAAAAGTACTTCGCCAACAAGGCCTACTTCAGCGTTGCGGGCTTCTACAAGAAGCTGGACACGTACATCATTTCGGGCACCGCCAAGGTCGATCTGGGCGCCCTCGCCACGCAGTACGGTCAGGCCATTCCGGCTGGCGGCCCGGTGGGTTTCTTCACGACCACCGCCAACGGCCAGGGCGGCAGCATCAGCGGCATCGAGTTGGCGGCGTCCGCGCCGTTCAACATGCTGACGCCGGTGCTCGAGGGCTTCGGTCTGACGGCCAGCTACTCCAACACCAGCAGCAGCGTGAACCTGCCCAACACCATCGGCCTGAACCCGACCCAGCAGGTGCCCGTGGGTGGCGGCACCATCCAGTTGCCTGGCCTGTCGAAAACCAACACCAAGTTGATGCTGTACTACGAGCGCGCCGGCTTCAGCGCCTTCGTGGCACAGAACCAGCGTTCGGCCTACATCGGCAGCGTGGCGAATTCCACCGTTGGTGGCTATCCGGCGCTGGTGCGCATCGACCCGCAGACCTGGGTCTCGGCGCAGATCGGCTACGAATTCCAGGACGGTTACCTGAAGGGCCTGGGGATGCGCTTCGAAGGCAACAACCTGAACAAGCCCGTCTACCGCGAGGACACCGGCAGCAGCATCAACACCAACAAGACCGGCGCCACCTACGGCTTCAAGCTGAACTACAAGTACCAGTAAGCGGCAACTGTCCAACCCCTTGCCGGCAGCAGTTGGCAAGGGGTTTTTTCAGTTCTGGGGCTGTCGTTTTTCAACGGCACCTGCCCATAATTCCCGAGCGCAATCAGCATCCAAGAGACCAGCCCTGGCCATGGAAACGAAAGACAAACTGCATGTCGTCATCGTGGGCGGTGGCACATCCGGCTGGATGACGGCCGCAGCCCTGGCCAAGGTGCTGCAAGGCCACTACCGCATCACGCTGGTCGAATCCGACGAGATCGCCACCATCGGCGTCGGTGAAGCGACGATCCCGATGATCTCGCTGTTCAACCGCCTGCTCGACTTCGACGAAGACGACTTCGTCAAGCAGACGCAAGGCTCCTTCAAGCTGGGCATCGAATTCGTCAACTGGGCGCGCCTGGGCGACCGCTACATCCACGGCTTCGGCGTCATCGGGCAAGAAAACGCCACCGTCGATTTCCACCATTACTGGCTCAAGCAGCACTTGGCCGGCAAGGCCAAGAGTCTGGAACATTACTCGATCAACACCGCCGCCTGCCTGAACAACAAGTTCATGCGGCCGCGCCACGACATGCCGAATTCGCCGCTGTCGCAGATCGCCTACGCCTTCCATTTCGACGCCTCGCTCTACGCCCGCTTCCTGCGCGGCTACAGCGAAGAACGCGGCGCGCAGCGCATCGAAGGCAGGATCGAAGAGGTTGAATTGCGCGAAGGCGACGGCCATGTGGCGGCGCTGCGTTTGAACAATGGCCAGCGCGTTGAGGGCGACTTCTTCATCGACTGTTCAGGCTTTCGCGCGCTGCTGATTGAAGGCGCGTTGAAGACCGGCTATGAAGACTGGTCGCACTGGCTACCGTGTGACCGCGCGGTGGCTGTGCCTTGTGTTTCGGTGCCCGAACTCACGCCCTACACGCGGTCCACGGCGCGCGCGGCGGGCTGGCAATGGCGCATCCCTTTGCAGCACCGCATCGGCAACGGGCATGTGTTTTCCAGCAAGTTCATCAGCGAAGACGAAGCCACGGCCGTGCTGATGAGCAACCTCGACGGCGCGCCGCTGGCCGACCCGCGGCCCATCCGCTTCACCACCGGCAAACGCAAGCAGGCCTGGAACAAGAACGTGGTCTCCATCGGCCTGGCCTGCGGTTTCATCGAGCCGCTGGAATCCACCAGCATCCACCTGGTGCAGATGGGCATCGCCCACCTGCTGAGCTACTTTCCGGCCCAGGGCTACGCGGCCGCCGACCGCGACGAATACAACCGCGTGATGAACCAGGAATACGAGTGGGTGCGCGACTTCATCATCCTGCATTACAAGGCCACCGAACGCACCGACACGCCGTTCTGGAATTACTGCCGCACGATGGAAATTCCCAAGACGCTGCAAGACCGCATGGACCTGTTCCGCAGCCACGGCCGGGTCTACCGCGAAGGCAACGAGCTGTTCACCAAACTGAGCTGGCTGCAGGTGATGAACGGCCAGCGCGTGCGGCCCGCTGCCTACCACCCGCTGGCTGATTTGCGCAGCGAAGCCGAAATCGACGAGTACCTGGCCGAGGTGGAAGGCGTGATCCATTCCTGCGTCAAGGCCATGCCCAGCCACGCCCGTTTCATAGCCGACAACTGTGCCGCCCCGGCCCCTACGCCGGCCCACTCACCGGCCTGATTTTTCGAGAAGTCACGATGCAAACCTATCGCTTCTGGGGCCCAGCCCTGCTGCTCGCCGCCAGCGCGGCCGGCCTGTCCGGCTGCGCCAGCGGTCCGGCTTCGCAGTCGGCCATGCTGACTTACGAGACCACGCCCGAAGGGGCTGTGCTCTACGAAGGCGGGCAGGTCATCGGCACCGCACCGGTCACGCGCACCTACAACGGCGACGGCAAGTCCAGAACCATCAAGACGCCCGAAGTGACGGCCATCTGGCCCAGCGGCGCGAAAGAGTCCTACTACGCCCTCATCGAGGTCGGTACCGACCGCAAGGCCACCATCGAACGTCCGGCCAATGCGCCCGGCCTGCAGGCCGATCTGGACAACGCCAAGAAGTTCATCGCCTTGCGCGAGAAGGAAGCCGCGCGCACGAAGGAAGAAATCGCGCGCGAAATGGCGCGTGGCTCAGAACGCTGCAAGGCACAGATGGCGCGCGGCGGTCCGAAGGCGGGCGTTGACGACTGCATGTGATGCGGTGCCGTCAACTGGCCCGGCAGGCGGCGGTAGGATTCAGGCTGCGACCTTGCGGCAGGTGATGAAGGTGTTCAGCGTCAAACGGCCCCGCGCGGGGTCGGCTGACAGCTGCAGCGGGTCGCCAACCGCTGCCGAATGGAACAGCCCGCCGTCGTAGAAGATGACCCGGTTCCAGGCTGCCGGTACTTCAGCAACCATTTCAAAGTAGGCGTTGCTGCCTGCCATATAGCCCGGTTGCCAGCCATAGCGTTCGGTGAAATCGTGGGCATTGAGAAACTGGCTGTCGGCCACCAATTTTTCAGTCTTTGCCTTCGATAGACGCGGCGCGTAGAAACGCGTGCCGCCCAGCGCCGGGTCGCGGAAGAGATAGAGCACGCTGGCCGCGTAGAGGATCTCGGGGCGCTCAATCTCATAGCGGTCGCGGTGGCACAGCCACTGCACCGGTGCCAATTCGGCTGGCGGCGTGGTCACCATCGACAGCCGCACCGCCAGGTCCAGCGTGCGGCGCGCGCCCAGGTGTTTGCGCACATGCAGCGCGAAGTAGTCGGCCACGCTGCGGGCCAGCGCGCCGGGCACGTCGCACACCAGGCCGGGGTAAGGGTAGCGGGGCGGCGTGTAGGGCTGCGCGCGGGCCCAGGCCAGCAAGCCTTCGGGATGGGCCAGCACGTCGTCGATGACCACGCAGTGCTGGCCGGGCATCAAAGGCAGCACATTGACGGTCGGGTTGGGGTTGAAACAAAAGCCCGCAGCGTCCAGCCAGGGGGCCGGTTCCCGGCTCACTTGCAGGTCAGTTTCCACGGATCGTCCCCCTTCATTCATGGTCATGGCCGGGCCGCGCCCGCCGGCCGCAAGCGCCGGTGCGAATCCCGCGCATGCGGCACCCAGGCCAGCGTGGCCCAGCGCCGCCACATGATCAAGCCGCGCAGCCATTCATCGGCGATGTAGGCGATCCACACGCCGACCAGGCCCAGCCCGAAATAGCTGCCCAGCAACCAGCTGCCACCAGCCAGCACCACCACCATGCTGGCCGCGCCGGCCACCACCGGGAAGCGCGCGTCACCGGTGGCGCGCAGGGCGTTGATGACCACCAGGTTGAAGGTGCGGCCGGGCTCCAGCAGCACCGTCCACCACAGCAGCACGGTGCCGGCGTGGATGATCTGCGGGTCTTGCGTGAACAGGCGCAGCGTCCACGGCGCGCTCAGCGCGGCCAGCGTGGCCACCGCCACGCTGGCGGGCAGGCCACGGGCCATGGCGCGGCGCACCAGCGTGTGGGCTTCGTGCAGGCAGCCGGCACCGATGTGGCGGCCGACCAGGATTTCAACCGACAGCCCCGTGGACAGGCCGAACAGCAGCACCACCATCACGATCTGCATCGTGTAGGCGTGGGTGGACAGCGCCACCGCGCCCA
>JAYVBO010000646.1:0-12442 GCA_043750435.1 Betaproteobacteria bacterium
GGCCGCGACGAATTGCTGCAAGCCGAGTCGGCGGCCTATCACAGCGCCGGTACCTGCACCTTCTACGGCACCGCCAACAGCAACCAGATGCTGCTGGAAGCCATGGGCCTGCACGTGCCAGGCGCGGCCTTCATCCACCCCGCTGACGGCCTGCGAGAAGCGCTGACCCGCGCGGCGGTGGACACCGTGCTCGACATCGCGCAGCCGCAGCGCCACCTGCCCATAGGTCGGCTGGTCGACGAGCGCGTCATCGTCAACGCCATGCTGGCGCTGCTGGCCACCGGCGGCAGCACCAACCACCTGATCCACTGGGTGGCGGTGGCGCGCTCGGCGGGCATCCTGATCGACTGGAGCGACTTCTCCGACCTGTCGCACGCCACCCCGCTGCTGTGCCGCGTCTACCCCAATGGCAGCGCCGATGTGAACCAGTTCCAGGCCGCCGGCGGGCCAGGCTGGATCATCCGCGAGCTGCTCGACGCCGGCCTGATGCACGGCGACGTGGCCACGGTGGCCGCGGGCGGTTTGCAGCGTTACAGCCAGGTACCGACGGCCGCCGCCGAAACGGCCAGCGGCATCGCATGGCACAGCCTGCCCGCCATCAGCCGTGACAACAGCATCGTGCGCACCGCCGCCGCACCCTTCAGCGACCATGGCGGCCTGACCCTGCTCGCCGGCAACCTGGGCCGCGCCGTGATCAAGACCTCGTCGGTGCCCGACGACCGCCACGTCATCGAAGCGCCGGCCGTCGTTTTCACCACCCAGGAAGAACTGCTGGCGGCCTTCAAGGCCGGCGAACTGGAGCGCGACTTTGTGGCCGTGGTGCGCTTCCAGGGCCCACAAGCCTGCGGCATGCCCGAACTGCACAAGCTGACGCCGCCGCTGGCCGTGCTGCAGGGCAAGGGCTACAAGGTGGCGCTGGTCACCGACGGCCGCATGAGCGGCGCCAGCGGCAAGGTGCCGGCCGCCATCCACGTCAGCCCCGAAGCCCTGGCCGGCGGACCGCTGGGCAAGGTGCGTGACGGTGACCTCATCCGCCTGGACGCCGAAGCCGGCACCCTGCAGGCGCTGGTGCCCGTGGCCGTTTGGGCCGCGCGCGAGCAGGCCGTTATCACGCCCGAGCAGGCTGAAATCAACGGTCACGACCTGGGTCGTGAGCTCTTCGCCGGGCTGCGCCGCAATGTGCGCAGCGCCGAAGAAGGCGCTATCTCCTGGCTGTGACGCATGGGCCGCGTCGTCGGCCCGTGCTGAGCCCGCTCGGTCCAAATCAACTTGCCTAGACAAGCAAAAACCAACCATGCAAAACACCCTTGAACTCATGGCCCACGGGACCGTGATTCCGGTCATCGTCATCCACCGCCTGGCCGACGCCGTGCCGCTGGCCCAGGCCCTGGTGGACGGTGGCGTGCGCGTGTTGGAGGTGACGCTGCGCACAGCGGTCGGCCTGGCCTGCATCGAGGCCATCGCCCGCCACGTGCCAGGCGCCATCGTCGGCGCGGGCACCATCCGCAGCGCGGCCGATGCGCGGGCCGCCAAGTCGGCCGGCAGCGTGTTCGGCGTCAGCCCGGGCTACACCGCCGCCGTGGGCGCCGCCTGCCGCGAGGTCGGCCTGCCGCTGCTGCCCGGCGTGGCCACGGCTGGCGAGGTGATGGCCGCCCAGGCCGATGGCATCGATTTCCTGAAGTTCTTCCCGGCGACGGCCGCCGGAGGCATCCCCATGCTGAAAGCGCTGGCCGGACCTTTCCCTGACGTGGTGTTCTGCCCCACCGGCGGCATCACCGTGCAGACCGCACCGCAGTTTCTGGCGCTGGCCAATGTCAAGGTTTGCGGCGGTTCTTGGCTGACCCCGCAAGACGCGGTTGATGCAGGCGACTGGGCGCGTATCACGCAACTGGCCCGCGAAGCATCGGCCATCTCGCGGCCGGCCTGAGCTTGGCGCCGAGCGGCCCTGCGCGGCCGCCGGCTTGACCCCAGCGCAGCGCTCAGTTGGCGGGCTTGAGCTGGCCTTTGCTGGCCACCAGTTCAGCCATGGCCTGAGCCGGCGCCGCGCCTTCGGCCAAGCCAGCGGCAACACCCAGCCGGTCCGCGTCACTGCGGTTCTGGCTGATCTTCCATTTGCCGATCAGACGGTCCACCGGGATCTCGATGCCGACGATGGCGCGCAGCATCTGCTGCACGTAGTCGTCGGGCGCATCGGCCACCGCCCAGGGCGTGGCGCGAGCCGCTTCGTGCTGGGCCGTCAGGCCGCTCACCAGCGCGTGCACCCAGGGCGCGTCGTCCACCACACGCAGCACGCCGTGGGCGTGCACGAGGGTGTAGTTCCAGGTCGGCACCACCTTGTGCGTGGCCGCCTTGCTGGGGTACCAACTGGGCGTGATGTAGGCCTGCGGGCCGTTGAACACCGCCAGCACGGGCTGGCCGGCGGCCTCGCGCCACAGCGGATTGGCGCGCGCCACATGGCCGCGCAGCGTGTGGCTGGCGGCCACGTATTCCAGCGGAATGGCGTCGGCAGTGACGCCGCCGGCTTGCTGCGTGATGAGCGTGGCCAGCGGGTGGTCACGCATCAGCGCCTGCAGGGCCGCCGCGTCGTGCTGCTCGAAGTGGCTGGGCAGGTACATCGCTGCGCTCTGTGCTGAAGCCTTACCAGGCGCCCACGTTGGGCAGGGTCGTCCAGGGCTCGGCCGGGGGCAGGGCGGGGCCGGCCTGCAGCAGTTCGATGGAGATGTTTTCGGGTGAACGCACAAAGGCCATCTTGCCGTCGCGCGGCGGGCGGTTGATGGTCACGCCGTGGTCCATCAGGCGCTGGCAGGTGGCGTAGATGTCGTCCACCGCGTAGGCCAGGTGGCCGAAGTTGCGCCCGCCGCTGTAGGTCTCGGCGCTGCCGTCGGCCTTGGGCCAGTTGTAGGTCAGTTCGACCTGGGCCGCGCTGTCGCCCGGCGCAGCCAGGAAAACCAGCGTGAACTGGCCGCCCTCGTTGTCGCGGCGTGACAGGACTTCAAGCCCCAGGGCGTCGCGGTAGAACTTCAGCGACGCTTCGATGTCGGCCACGCGGACCATGGTGTGCAGGTATTTCATGGTGGCGATTGTGGCGCGGCGCGCGCGCCTTGGTCCTCAGGTGGGCACGGTGTAGTTGAGCGTCATGCGCCCGCCATCGACGACGACGATCTCGCCCGTCACATAGCTCGAAGCGTCGCTGAGCAGGTAGGCCACCGCGTCGGCAATTTCGCTGGGTTCACCCAGGCGCTTCACCGGCGTGCGGCTCAGGATGCGGGCTTTGGCTTCTTCGCTGGTCAGCACGGCTTTCAGCGCCAGGTCGGTGGCGATGGTGCCTGGTGCCACGGCATTCACCCGAATGCCCTGGTCGGCCAATGACAGCGCCATGACCCGCGTCAGCTGGTTGATAGCGCCTTTGCTGGCGTTGTAGCTGGCGATGCTGGGGATGGTCAGCGTGCCATTCACTGAACTCATGTTGACGATGGCGCCCTTGAAGGCGCCAGCGGCCTTGACCATTTCCCGCGCCACGGCCTGGCCGACCAGGAAGGAGCCCTTCAGGTTGACGGCGATGACTGCGTCCCAGTCGGCCTCGGTGATGTCCAGGAAGGCCGCCGCCTTGAAGATGCCGGCGTTGTTGACCAGGCCATCGACAGGGCCGAAGCGCGCCAGCGTGGCCGCCAGTGCGGCTTCAACCTGGGCCTTGTCAGCGACGTTGCAATGGCAGTAGAGGGCCTGTGCGCCCTGGGCTTGCAGTTCGGTGGCCAGGGCCTGCCCGGCTGCGTCGGCCAGGTCCCACAGCGCCACGGCTGCACCGTCTTGCGCCAGGCGCCGCGCACAGGCGGCGCCTATGCCCTGGGCCGCGCCGGTGATGACCATCACGCGGCCTTGCAAGGCGAAATCAACCGGTCGCTTGTTGTGTTCCATATGCCGTCCATTGGCGCCGCAGGCTGCTGAGGGGCGGCAGTGTAGCGGGCGGCGAAAACAAAACAGCGCCCCGCAGGGCGCTGTTCAAGGTGCAAGCGGCTGTCGCTGGCGCTTCAACCCGCGCCCAAAATCAGCCACAAGCGGGCCAGGTCGGACGAGCCGTCGTTGCCCTTCACCGTGCGCAGCGTTTGCACGCCGACGGCCCTGGTCTTGGGGGACTGCATTTGCGCCAGGCCCAGTCGCAGCCTGGCCTCGTCGGGACGCCGGAGGTTGCCCTTGGCGATGCCCTTCTGGATCAGGTCGATGCCTTTGTCGACCTCGCCCAGCGCGGCATAGGAGGCGCCGACCTTCACCAGCGCGTCACCTTCCTTGAAGCCTGCGGCCTCAGCGGCGTGCGCGGCCAGCTTCGTTGCCGCCTCAGCCTGTTCCTTGGTCGCCAGGTCGCGCAGACGCTGGTGGCGGCTGGCTTCGGCGCCGCTGCCCATCACGCCGGCCTTGTAGCCTTGTTCGACCACGCGAAGGGCTTCAGATGGCAAGCCGGCCTGCATCGACAACTGCGCCATCTCCATGAAGTCATCGGTCTTGGACAACGTGCCGCTGGCCAGCTTCAGACGCAGCACATCCAGCGCGTAGCGGTCGGCAAAACCAGGCTTGCGCGGCAAACGGCTGAGGTAGGCGTTCCAGTATTCCTTCTTCGGATAATTGAGCAGCAGCTTTTCCAGGCTGGCAACGTAACCGTTCATATTGCCGGTGCGCTGCTGCGCATCGGCCAGGCGCAGCAAGTCGCCTTCATCCGGCCGGCGACCGGCCTGCTCCGCGGCTGACACGACGGCGCCTGCGTCACGCGCGATGGCGTTGTAGTCGCCGTTGGCCGACTGCAGATAACTGTGCAGATGATTGACGGACGAGCCGTTGTTGCCTGCCGCGATGGCCTTGTTCAGCCACTCACTGGCTTTCGCGTTGTTCTTCTGCTGGACGTAGGCCGACGCCAGTTGCTCGGCCACTTGCCCGCCTTCTGCGCCGCTGGTCTTGCCGTGGATGCTTTCCAGCGCGGCTATGGCCGTGCCCATATCGCCCGCACGCTGGGCAGCGGCGGCCTTCATGCGGTCGATGGTCAGTTGCTCGGCGGCGGTCTTGCCGCCGACGGCATCGGCTTCGCGCACCTTGGCCAGCGCTTCCTTGGCCTTGCCGGCCTTCAGGAATTCGCCGGCCTGCTGCAGGGGCTTGCCAACTTCGGCCCGCACGCCCTGGGCTTGCACCGCGCCGATGGCGCCAGCGGTCACCAGGACCAGGGTCAAGGCGCGCAATGTCTTCATGTTTCGCACGGGGTTCAGAGCCATCAGAGGAACTGTTCGTTGCCCACGATGCCGATCTTGGTCACGCCCAGGCGCTGCGCCGTGGCCATGATCAGGGCGACATGCTTGTAGGTGACGAGCTTGTTGGGGCGCAGATGCACCTCGGGCTGGTCGGCCATGGCCGCAATGCTGGCCAAATGCGACTCAATCGAAGCGCGGTCGCCAGACTGGATGACTTCGGTGCCTTCGCCGGTCGACCAGCCGATGGTGCCGTCGAAGTCGACGTCGATGCGCACGATGGTCGGTGGCTTGGGTGGTGGCGCCGAATTGTTGGGCACCGGCATGTTCATTTTGACGGCGTGCGTCTGGATGGGGATGGTGATGATGAACATGATCAACAACACCAGCATCACGTCGATCAACGGCGTGGTGTTGATGTCCACCATCACTTCGCCATCTTCGCTGGCTCCGCCTAGATTCATAGCCATATTTCTCTCCTAGCTCAGCGCGAGCCGCCGGCGGCAGGCGGCTCGGTGATGAAGCCGACCTTGAAGATGCCGGCGCGTTGGCAGTCGACCACGATGCGGCCGACGGCTTCATAGCGCACTTCGGAGTCGCCCCGGATGTGCACTTCGGGTTGCGGCTCTTTGATGGCTTCCAGCTTGAGCCGGGCCACCAAGGCTTCGTTGTCGGCCATACGCTCCAGACCCCAGTAGACCTCGCCTTCGCGATTGACCGCGATGACGATGTTCTCGGGCTTGGTCTGCGTGGGCAGATTGCGTTCCTTCGGCAGCTCGAGCTTGATCGTGTTGGTTACCACCGGGATGGTGATCAGGAAGATGATCAGCAGCACCAGCATCACGTCCACGAGGGGCGTGGTGTTGATGCTGTTGTTCAGCTGGTCTTCGCCGCTGTCGTCAGCGGCCCCTACGTTCATGCCCATGATGGGCTCAGCGCTTGCCGGCGAGCAGCACGTTATGCAGGTCGCCTGCGAAGGCGCGGGTCTGGTCCATCACGGCCTTGTTGCGGCGGACGATCCAGTTGTAGCCCATCACCGCCGGCACGGCCACGGCCAGGCCGATGGCCGTCATGATCAGCGACTCACCCACGGGGCCGGCCACCTTGTCGATGGAAGCCTGACCGGTCATGCCGATCTTGACCAGCGCGTTGTAGATGCCCCAAACGGTGCCGAACAGACCCACGAACGGCGCGGTGGAACCCACCGTGGCCAGCACGGCCAGGCCGTCCTGGGTGCGGGCCTGGATGCTGCCGACGGCGCGATCGACCGACATGCTGATCCAGGTGTGCTTGTCGATGGATTCGACCATCGTGCCTTCGTGGTGCTCGCTGGCCTTGATGCCCTGCTCAGCGATGAAGCGGAAGGCCGAGCCTTCTTCCAATGCGCCCAGACCGGCCTTGATCGAACTGGCCTTCCAGAACGTTTCGGCCGACGACTGCGCGCTCTTCATCATGGCGCGCTGCTCGAACAGCTTCGTGAAGATCACGTACCAGCTGCCCATGGACATGATGACCATGATGATCAGCGTGCCCTTGGCCACGAAGTCACCCTGGTTCCAGGTTGCCTTCAGGCCGAATGGGTTCTCCATGGCCTCTTCGGTGACAACGCCAGCCGCTGCCTTGGGCGCGTCGGTCTTCGGCGCTTCAGCAGCCTTGGGGGCTTCTGCGGCGGGGGCTGACGCAGCCTGGGCGAAGGCCATCGTCGGCACGCCGGCGGCGAGGACGAAACCTGCCAGCAGCGAGGCCAGCGAGCGGGATGCCCACGAGCGGGCTTGCAGGAAGTGGTTCAGTGACATGTTGACTCCAAAGGGACAGGCAGACACGTTGCGAAGAACGTGCCATCAAGGGAACAAAGGGGGAAGAAAATCAGTCCAGCTTCCAAACGTACTCGACGTCGAACGATGCGCCCACGGGCTTGCCGTGATCGTCAGTGCCGGGCCGGAACTGGCAATCGCTGAGCTTGCTCTGCGCCAGGCGGTCCAGCATCTTGTGCTCGCGAGACGGGCCCGCGGACCGGGCGATCTCGGACGCTGTGACGCGGCCGTCGGCACCGATGGTGAAGCGGATCTTGGTGGTGCCCGTGGCTTCGGCGCGCACGGCTGCAGCCGGGTAGTCCTCGGCCTTGGGGGCGCAGGCGCTGGCATTGGCAATGGCCGGGCGCGCTGCCACCCGGGGCGGTGCCGGCGGCGCTGCAGCAACGGGCGGCGGGGCAGCAACCACGGTCACAGCCGTCGGCGGCGGGGCCACGGTGACGGTCGTGATCTGCGGCGACGGGGTGGGCGGCGGGTTCACGTGAACTTCAGGCGGCGGCACGAAGGACGGCGGCGGCGGCGCGAACTTCGGTGGTGGCGGTAGGTTCTCGGGCGGCGGCGGCGGCGGCGGCTTCACCTCTTCGATGATCTTGGTCTCCAGCGGAGACTTGATGACCTCGACCAGCCTTTGGGCCAGGCCATTGACCAAGGCCCAACCGAGCACGAGGTGCAAGGCCAGCACGATACCGAACCCGACGGCGTGCTTGCCAGGTTGGCGATGTTGTTGGGCGTAATCCAATCGTTCCTCCAGATGGCCCCGCACGCGAATGTTGCAGAGCACCCCAATTTCTTCTGACTGCGTACTCGAAAACCGCCCCAATCTGATGCGGCCAAGCGGCGCGACTATATCCCGAAGCCTTCACTTTCCGCCCCGGGCCTCACCCTAGGCGCGGGGTGCAAAAAGCGATCCTCCGAGGTAACGAATCCGGTCGCAAGAATGGGACCACCGCGCCGGCTGCTGCAGCCCTCGTGCGGCTGCCCCTGCGGCTTGCCTGGGCGGGTGTGCCGGACCATTCTGGTGCACGCTTGCACTGGGCAGAAGGCCCCATCTGCCTGTCACCGGGCCGCCCTGCTGTTCATGGTTGCAACCAGCGTTGCAACCGCTTCAAGGCCCGCTCCTGGCTCTCGGGCTGATCGCAAACCACGACCGCGCGGTCCGTAATCGCCCGTAACCAAGTCAGCTGTCTTTTGGCCAGTTGCCGGGTCGCTGCGATGCCCAGGTCGCGCAAATCGCCGGCGTGGCCGGCATCCAGTGCGGCCCAGGCCTGGCGGTAGCCGACGCAGCGCATGGCGGGCAGTTCGGCATGCAGATCGCCTCGGGCGCGCAGCGCCCGCACCTCGTCCAGCAGGCCGGCGGCCAGCATGTCGTCGAAGCGTTCGGCAATGCGGGCGTGCAGCCAGGGCCGCGAGGCCGGTTCGAGTGACAGCAGCGGCCATGCTGCGGCCTCGCTGGCAACGCCCGTGTCTCGGGTGGACAGTGCGCCGCCGCGGTGCCAGTCGGACAGGGGCCGGCCGCTGATGCGCCAGACCTCCAGCGCACGTTGCACGCGTTGGGCGTCGGCCGGTGCCAGGCGGGCGGCCGTGATGGGGTCGACGCGCGCCAATTCGGCGTGCATGGCGGGCCATCCTCGTTCAGCGGCCTCGCTGTCCAGCGCGGCACGCACGGCGGCGTCGGCCTCAGGCAAGTTGTCCAGGCCCTCGCGCAGGGCCTTGAAATAGAGCATGGTCCCGCCGACCAGCACCGGTAGGCGACCGCGGCCGCGTACCTCGTTGACGAGGCGCCGCGCATCGGCCGCGAAACGGGCGGCCGAGTAGACCTGCGTCGGGTCGAGGATGTCGATCAGGTGGTGCGGCACGGCAGCCTGATCGGCGGCACTGGGCTTGGCCGTGCCGATGTCCATGCCGCGGTAGACCAGGGCAGAGTCGACGCTGATGATTTCAATGGGCAGACGTTCGGCCAGGGCCATGGCGACGGCCGATTTGCCGGCCGCCGTAGGGCCGGCCAGGCAGACCGCCTGCACGGCGGTGGCCGAAGGCGTGGTGCTCACCGCGCCGCCCGCTGCACCAGGCTCCAGGCGATGGCGCAGGTCAGCGCCGCCCAGAAAGCCAGGCCGTAGGCCAGGGGTTGTACTGTGCCGTCGAGCGCGCCGCCCAGCCAGCGGCCGATGGCGTAGGCCACCAAGGCCAGCACCAGCCCGGCCAGCGCCGACGCCGCGCCGGCTGCGCGCGGGAACGGCCCGACCACACCGGCCTGGCCGCAGGGCTGGTGGATGCCGTGGCCGAATACGTACAGGCATTGCGGCAGCAGCACCGCCCAGACGCTGTGCACGCCCGCGGCCGCCAACAGCGCCATGCCGCCGCCGCCGGCCAGCGTGGCCCACGCGCCTCGCTTGGCGGCACCGGCCATGCCGTGGCGCTGTATCCAGCGGCGGCAAACGAAGGTGCCCGCGATGTAGCTCAGCGAGCCCAGCGCCATGGCCGCGCCGTAGCCGGCGGGCGACAGGCCCAGCACATCCATGTAGATGAAGGACGACGCAGCGAGGATGGTGAACAAGCCGCCATAGGTGCAGGCCACCAGCAGCGCCCAGGCCAGGAACACCGGGTGGCGGGCGATAGCGGCCCACAGGCGCAGCAAGGGCAGCAGGCGCGTGGCGTGCGGGTTCGGCGCGCCCAGGGTTTCCGGCAGGCGCCAGGCCACAAAACCCAGCGTCAGCAGGCCGGCCAGCGCCACCAGCACCAGGGGCGCGCGCCAGCCCCAGGCGGCAGCCAAGAGGCCGCCGGCCAGCGGACCGCCCAGCGCGATGAGGCCCAGGCCCGACAAGGCCAGCGCCATCACCTGCGCGCCCTGCTCGGGTTCGTACAAGTCACGCACGATGCTGCGGGCACAGACCACGGCCGCCGCCAGCGCCGCACCCTGCAGGGCGCGCCAGACCACCAGGGCCTCGATGCTGCCGGCCAGCGCGGCGCCGGTGCTGGCGGCGCAGTAGCAGGTCAGGCCCAGCAGCAGCACCGGCCGCCGTCCGACGCGGTCGGCCACCGGGCCCCACACCATCTGCGCCAGGCCGAAGGCCAGGATCAGCACCGACATGGTCAGCTGGGCGGTCCGCATCGGGGCGCCCAGGGCCTGCGTCAGCATGGGCAGCGCCGGCAGGTAGACGTCGGTGCTGATCGGCTGCAAACCCAGCAGCAGGGCCAGGGCGAATGCGGCCAGGCCGACGGACACCGGGCGCCCTGGCGGCACCTGGGCACCGGTGGCCAAAGTGGACGAGCAGGCCGGGGTCGAGGGCGGGTTGGAGGGCATCCGCGCCGAGGTTATCAGGCGCTCGTCCGCGCTGCTTCTCCACGCCAGCTGCGTTTCATCGGGTGGAAGGCGCGCTTGGTCGCACGCGACGCCGGGTCCACCGGTGGCCCAGGCATCATCTGGCGCATGCCCACTCCGACCTCTGCCATGACCCTCAGCCTGAACCGCACCCGCCAGCACCACCGCTATGCTCGTCCGCTGCTGGTGGCGCTGGCGCTCGCCCTGGCCGCCACTGGCGCCGCGCAAGCCCAGACCTTCAAGGACCCGGCGCTCGAAGCGCTGTACGCCGCCGAAAAGACGACCGAACTGCAACGCGTGTCGGCCGCCCGCGTGGCTGCGCAACCCGACGACGCGCAGGCCGTGCTGGGCGTGGCCTTGGCCGCGCTGGAACACGACGACGCGCCGGCACGCCTGCTCGCAATCAAGCGCGCCGAAGCCTGCATCGACAAGCAACCCAAGGCGGCGCCCTGCCACTACGCCCTGGGCACGTTGATGGGCGTGCAGGCCCTGTCCGAAGGCATGTTCAAGATGGCCCGCAGCGTGGGCACGGTGAAGGAATCCCTGACCCAGGCCCAGGCGCTGGAGCCCGACTGGTACGCGGCGCGCAGCGCCCTGATCGAGTTCTACCTGGAGGCCCCGAGCATGATGGGCGGCAGCGCCAGCAAGGCCGCCGAACTGGCACGTGGTGCGCCCAAACCGGCGCAGGCGAAGGCCTTGGAAGCCCGCGTGGCCCTGGCCGACAAGCAGTTCGAAACCGCGCTGCAGGGCCTGCTGGCGCTGCCGCCCGGTGCCGACACCGCCGTGCAGGGCGACGCTCGCGGCTGGGCCGTGCGGGCCGGCATGGGCATGGTCAACAGCGGACAGGCGGCCAAGGCGCAGCCGCTGTTTGAACGCATGGCCCGCGACCAGGCCGACACCGCCGGCCCCTTGTACGGCCTGGGCCGCGCGCGCGGCGAACAGGGCGCGCACGAAGACGCGCTGAAGTTCTACGAGCAGGCGCAAAGGCTCAAGGGCGCGGGCCAGTGGCCGCTGCAGTACCGCATCGGCATGACCCAGCAGCAACTCGGCCGCAAGGACGAAGCGCGGGCGGCTTTCAAGCGCTACGTGGCGCTGGGCAAAGGCCCGGCCAGCCTGCAGGCCGACGCCAAGAAGCGGCTGGACGAACTGGGCAGCTGATCGGCCCCGGACGGCGGGCTAGAAGCGTTCGTCCTCGCGCAGAAAGCGCCACTGTCCGGCGGGCAGGGGCCCCAGGGACACGCTGCCGATGCGCACGCGTTTCAGGCCCAGCACGCTCAGGCCGACCTGTTCGCACATGCGGCGAATTTGCCGCTTGCGGCCTTCGCGCAACACGATGCGCAACTGCTCTTCGTTCTGCCAGCTGACCCGCGCCTCGCGCAGTTGCACGCCGTCCAGTTCCAGGCCGTGGCGCAGGCGCGCCATCGAGGCTTCGGGGAAGGGCCCTTCGCCGTTGAAACTGACGCGCACCAGGTATTCCTTTTCGACCCGCGTCTCGTCGCCGATCAGGCGCTTGGCCACACGCCCGTCCTGCGTCAGCACCAGCAGGCCGGTGCTGTCGATGTCCAGCCGGCCGGCCGGCGCCAGGTGGCGCAGATGGCCGACGTGCAGGTCGATGCCGGATTCGTCGCCGTTCCAGTGGTTGGCACGGGTGACCAGCACCGACGCCGGCTCATAGCCGTCTTCCGCCTGGCCGCTGACATAGCCGATGGGTTTGTGCAGCAGCACCGTCACGCGCTGGGCCTGCTCGGTGGCGGCCTTGGGGTCGATCTCGATCAGCGCGGAGGGGGCGGCGCGTTGGCCCAGGATGGCCAGGCGGCCGTTGACGCGCACCCAGCCGGCTTCGATCCACTCGTCAGCCTCGCGGCGCGACGACAGGCCGCGGTCGGTCATCAGCTTGGCCACGCGCAGGCCATCGGCGTGCGGTTCGTCGCGGCCGGTGTTCTTGCGTGGGGCGGGGCGCGGCAGCATGGCCGCCGGCGGTGCACTGGCGCGCTGCGGCGGCTGCTGTCGTTGCGGGCCGCGTGGGTCGGGGCGCTGATCGCCGCGCGGGGGGGCGTCCGGGGCGGCTTCGCGCGGCTTGGGCG